>CAZPRT010000082.1:0-6414 GCA_964589205.1 uncultured Bordetella sp.
ACAATTGACTCCTGTCTAGCGAATGGGGTTGATGGTTCTAAAAGCCAAGCATGGCCTCGATCGGGCCCTTCGGCAGCGGCACCAAGAACCAGACTTCAAACATGACGAAAATAACAACCGGGACAATGAGGGCAAAAGGAAGCACCTTCGGGAGCTTGTAGCCTCCATTGATCATCATGAACGCCGCAATGTAGAGCGCAAGGGAGGTATATAGGCCGATGAACTGCATCAGGATGACGTAGGCCACGGTCGGAATAAAAACCTGCAAGACCGACTTCATCTGACTCTTCATGACAAAGGGCTTGTCTCCGACAGCCTTTCCTGCCTGAGAAAAGAGCGCGTAAACAATGACGCCAACAGAGGACAGCAACAGGAAAAGACCGACATAGAAGGGAAAGAATCCCGCCTCTGGTCCCTGATCGGACCAGCCGGCACCCAGTCGATTTGAGTCCCACATGACAAGGAGACCCAGGGCGGCTAACACGAGGGCTGAAATCACCTCCATCTTGCGGGTGGAGATCAGACTGACATCTGACTCTGCTGACTGCTGCTGGCTCATCGACAAACCTTTCAAATTGGGAAATAAGACGCAACAAGCTTGGGATCCAGTGGGATCCGACCAAAACCACATCTTTATCTTGAGCTTTTCGGCACCGCCGCCTTCACCAACCGCTACGATCCGGGGAGGCCGGACGCTCGATCCGGCGGCTCCCCTTCTTTGCTACGAGACCCGCATTACTTGGCCATGAAGCCTGCCTTGGTCATGAGGTCTTTGTGGGTGGCCTCTGCTGCCTCAAGCCACTTCACATAGTCCGCTCCGGACATCATGGTCTGGTTGAAGGCACCGGTCTCCATGAACTCCTTCCAGTCGGGCGTGGCCGTGACCTTCTTGAAGAGGTCTACGTAGTAGGCCACGACATCGGCCGAGGCACCCGGGGTGGTGAAGATGCCACGAAGCATCTGATACTCCACAGGAAGGCCAGCCTCTTTACAGGTGGGAATGTCTGACCACGACTGTGTGGCGGTGACCTTCTTGGTGTAAGTGCTTCGCTTGGCGTCGAAGATGCACAAAGGCGCCAGGCTGCCAGCCCGCCAGTGGGACACAGCCTCAATGGGGTTGTTCACTGTGGAGTTGATGTGCTTTCCAACCAGCTGCGTGGCCACAGCACCACCGCCCTTGAAGGGCACGTAGGTGAACTTGGCGCCAGTGGCCTGCTCAACGGCCACGGTGATGATCTGGTCCTCCTGCTTGGCGCCCGTGCCGCCCATCTTCATGGTGCCCGCACCGGCCTTCTTGGCGGCATCCACATAATCCTTGGCGGTTTTGTACTTGTCATCCACATGGGTCCAGAGGATGAACTGGTCGAGGGCCAGCATGGAGACCGGGGTCAGGTCTTTCCAGTTAAAGGGCACACCGGTGGCCATGGGCGTGGTGAAAGTGTTCGACAGCGTGATGATGATCTTGTGCGGCTCACCCTTGGCCCCCTTCATGTAGAGGAAGCCTTCTGCGCCAGCACCACCGGACTTGTTCACGACCACCATCGGCTGCTTCATGAGGTTGTGCTTGACCACAATGCCTTGAACGAAACGAGCCATCTGGTCGGCACCGCCGCCGGTTCCGGCGGGGATGATGAATTCCACCGGCTTGGTGGGCTGCCAGGCAGCCTGGGCTGCAAACGGTGCAACCAATGTGGCCGCTGCAACCATGGCCGTGGCCAGTGTCTTGCGGGCAAAGGAAGGACGGCTCTTGAATGACTTCATGCGTTGCTCCTATCAATGGTTTTTTCTTTTTCACACCGGCATGGCAAGACCACCTCGGTGATCGAAGAATACGGTAAGACTGCTTCGACTGGCAGCGTCAAAAAAACGAAAACTTGACGCCCGTCAATAATCCCATCTCCGCGGGAAGCCACGGCTCATCTGGCGCTAGGGAAAACCCCAGACCCCCAGCGTTGGCTGGGTGAGATCGAGCGGGATCGGCTCGGGATGCGGCAACGCAGCCAACGAGTTGCTCGACTCCTCGAGCCATGGACGCAATGCGGGTGCCGCCTCCGCGAGGCCGTCACGCAAGGTCGAGGTCGACAAGGCCTCTTGCAGCACACGAGGATTCAAGGCCTTCAGTCGGCCCGACTCGAACTGGGCATAGATCTCACCTGTGCTCGGGATGGCCAAGTCCACACGGAGCATGCGCTGTATGCATGCCTTCAGGAAATGGGTGTGGCGAGCAGGTGCCTTGGAGAGACTTTCGGGATAGACCTCATCTGCAGACCGCGCATGCAGGTCAATGTGCCGATAGCAATCAACCTGCATGAAGCCCACTGGATCCAGAAGCACCAAATGGCCGTTGCGGCCAAAGGCCATGGTCTTGGGCCGATCCCCTTTGGGCACCGAATTGTCCAAGAACTCGAAGTGAACCACCTTCTCTGCATTGAGGGCCCAGGTGAAGAAAAGCTCGGGCATCCCGGTATAGGCTTCCACATTGTGGGCTAGCAAATCATCAACCGGTTTGAAACGACCGAATTCGAGGCCCCGATGCCAGGCCCTGATCACGGTTTCGTGCGGTGGTGTGATCATGAAAAACATGAAAATCTGGTGGCCAAACCGCGTCAGCAGGTTGCTGCCAGCCTCATCGGAATCCAGTGCAAAACTGTCGAACCGGAATCGATCGATGAGCAGGTGGGTCATGCGGCCCCGCTCGGCCTTACGCGCCATGTAGCGGTCGAGCTTGCGGTCGATGACCTCGAGTTCGAGCCCGGTGAGACTTCCCGCATAGATGGCCGCCTCACCCAGGCTGTCGTAGTCCAAGAGGTACTTGCGCCAGATGTCGGGGCTGATCACGGCAAAGTCTTCCCAGGCCAGGCCCATTCGCCGAACGAGCTCGCGCTGCTGCAGGCGCAGGGTGCTCTTGCCGGAGGCCGATGACCCCTTGGTGTTGAGCACCACAGGATGCGCCTGGGGCGGAAGCTGCAGGAACCCAAGGCCTGTGAGCAGTCCGTCGATCCGCTCTCCCACGGCATCCCCAATGACATCCGATGCGAGCTCATTCAAGGCCAGTCGATGCGCAAGTCGCGACACGAGGTCGCGCTGCGCGGCCAGGCCACCGAGCTTGGCACGCGCCACAGCTGCAATTCGCAGCAGGGCCCGCAGGCCAATGCGATCCACGTTGTCGGCCGTGACCGCCAACATCTCGGCCCATCGTGCGAACACCCGCTCCTCGATGTCCCAGTTCGAGTGGACGCCACCGTCGGCGATGGACTCGGAGACTGCTCGATCTGGGTCCGCGCTGGGTCGACCCAAGAGGCGTGACCAGAAGCCCGTCGAAACCGGCGCAGGTGCCGCGGGAGGGTCCACGATGAGCATGCCCATCCAGACTGAGAGACGCGCATCCAAGGCCTGCGAGCAATCGGCGTGCAGGGCCTCAAAGGCTGGGAGCGATGCCTCGATGCCGCCCGCCAAGAGCTGGTCGGCCATGCGACGAAAGTGAATGCCAAGGTCCTCGACACGGTCACCGGCCGGCACCAGCAGGTCTGCCGTGATGCGCACCAACAATTCGTGGACCATCAGCCGACGCGGTCGCCAGGCCACCAGCTCACGAAACTCAAGGCCGGTCAGGCTTCGCAGCTCCAGCACCTCTTCAAGGCTGGTGGAGACATGCTCCTGCCGCAGGATGGTCGACAGGCCAAGGTAGGCCCGCGGAATGTCAGATAGAAGGCCGGGGTTCCATGGACCTCGCTCGGCCATGGATGTCATCCGTCAATCTGCAGCACGCCGGCGGCCCGAAAGTCTTGGTAGCTCTCCGGGTCCTGCAAGGCCTGATACATGAGGATGGGAACAGCATTGCGCTTGATGAGCCTGGGCAGCAGCATGCCCGCCAAGAAAATGAGCAGGCCGGTGATGAACCAACCCACCAGCACCAGGGCAAAGCCGATGCCCACAATGGGAAGCCGGATGAGTGGCAGCATCATTCGGGCCGCAAGAAATTCGTAAGCCCGGTCGGGCGGCACGTAGGCCTCCAGCCGCCCCGCTCGGTGAGCGGCAACAAACTCCGCGTGGGTCATGGCCGCATCAGACGACCTTGGCCGCCACCATGGCCTCGATCTCTTCCCGCGTATAGCCCAGGTGATGAAGGACATCGCTGGTGTGCTCGCCGAGCAATGGCGAGCGCGTGACCATCGTGGGGCTCTCGGAGAGCTTGATGGGATTGCCCACGGTGAGGTAAGGGCCCCGCTCTGGATGGTCCACCTCCACAATGGTGCCCGTGGCCCGAAGTGAGGGCTCGTGGGCGATCTCCTTCATCGAGAGGATGGGGCCACAGGGAATGTCGTACTGGTTAAGGATGTCCATGACCTCGAACTTGGTCTTGGTCATGGTCCACTGCTCAATGGTGTCGAAGATCGATTTCAGCCGGGGCAGGCGAGCCGCCGCCGTGGCGTAGTCCGGGTCGGTGACCCACTCGGGCTTGCCGATGATCTTGCAGATCGGCTCCCAGACGGCCTCTTGGGTGATGAAGTAGGTGTAGGCATTGGGGTCGGTCTCCCAGCCCTTGCACTTGAGGATGGACCCAGGCTGGCCACCGCCCGAGGCATTGCCAGCACGGGGCACTGCCTCTCCGAAGGCCCCATCGGGGAACTGCGGGTACTCCTTCATCACGCCGTTTCGCTCGAGACGTTGCTGGTCGCGCAGTTTCACTCGGCATAAATTGAGCACGGCATCCTGCATGGGGGCAGAGACCTTCTGGCCCTTGCCAGTCTCGCGCGCCTGATACAAGGCCACCACAATGCCCAGGCAGAGGTGCAGGCCCGTGCCGCTGTCGCCAATCTGGGCGCCCGTGACCATGGGCGGGCCATCATCAAAGCCGGTGGTGGAGGCCGCGCCCCCCGTGCACTGGGCCACATTCTCGTAGACCTTGCAGTCTTCATAGGGGCCTGGCCCAAAGCCTTTGATCGAGGCCAGGATCATGCGAGGGTTGATTTCTTGAATGCGCTCCCAGGTAAAGCCCATGCGATCGAGTGCCCCAGGCGCGAAGTTCTCAACCATGACATCACACGACTTGATCAGCTTCTCCAAGACCTCCTTGCCCTTCTGGTGCTTGGTGTCGAGGGTGACCGAGCGCTTGTTGTGATTGAGCATGGTGAAGTAGAGGCTGTCGACCCCGGGAATGTCGCGCAGTTGGCCACGGGTTGCATCGCCCACGCCCGGCCGTTCGACCTTGATCACGTCTGCACCGAACCAGGCCAGCAGCTGCGTACAAGTGGGGCCCGACTGGACATGTGTGAAATCAAGAACGCGAACGCCTGCCAGGGCCTGACTCATGGCAACTCCTTTTCTTACTCAAATAGTTTGTTTTGGGGGGCGAGGATGTCGTCGGCCATGCTGGCCAACTGATTGATCTTCACGCGAATGGGGGCGAGGTCTTGGCCCACGTTCAGAGAGCCCGCCGCGAGAACCTCTCGGGCCAAGGTGAGCGCAGCCATGACGGCAATGCGATCGGTGCCCACCAACTGGCCAGACTGCTTGACCTGCCGCATGCGGTAATCCACCAACGAGACACAGTCCATGAGCACCGCCTGATCCTCGGGCGGACAGGCGAGCCGATAGGCACGATCCAGAATCTGAACCTCGACTTGGTCTTGGGTCTTCTTCACTTGCGCCCCCGGTTCGCTAGGACTGGTTGCCCTTGAGCAGCGCTTCGATGCGCTGGCTGGCATCGTCCATCTGCTGCCGAAGGGAGGCCACGGTGGCCTCGGACATGGTGAGGGACGCACGCAGGGACTGATTCTCCGACCGAAGCCGTTCGACCAGCAAGGCCACGGCCTTGAGCCGGTCTTCGAGAATCTGCAAGTCCTCCATCATGCCCCGGATATTACAACGACAGGCAGGGATAATCCCGGTATGCGAATCCTGAACCTCTTCACCGTGGGCCTCTGCCTGCTCTGGGGCACGGCCGCGCCGGCCCAGGGCCTGCTCAATGCGCTGACCGCGTCAACAACGCCATCCGAGGGTGTGGTTCGGGTTGATGCTGTGACCGCACAACTCATGGCCGCCCAGACGGCCGTGGCGCCGGGGCGTCCCGCACGACTGGGCTTGCTGCTCACGCACGACCCACACTGGCACACCTACTGGGAGAACCCAGGCGACTCGGGCCTGCCCACCCGCATCGAATGGTCCACGGCCTCGGGCGAGGCCCTGAACGCCTCCGAAATTCGTTGGCCGACACCAGACTGGCTTCCGGTCGGTCCGCTGGCCAGTTTCGGCTACGAGGGCAGCGTGCTGCTCTCCCAGACCGTGGACATCCCGGCCGATGCCACCCCTGGCCAGACGCTGGAACTCATTGCTCGCGCGCAGTGGCTGGCATGCCGCGACGTCTGCATCCCCGGTGAGGCGACACTCCTGATTCGCCTCCCCGTGGAGAGC
>CAZPRT010000083.1:0-6266 GCA_964589205.1 uncultured Bordetella sp.
GCGCGATGGTCCAGGCCTTCCAGAGCCGGTGCAGGCCCATCGACATGAGGTCGTTCATGAGGTCGTAGCGTTCGGCCACGGAATCGAAAACCTGGCGGACATGCCGGGCCTTGTCGGCCTCGGGCACAGTTCGGTAGCCGAAGTGAGTACTCGACATCAGAGGGTCTCGATCTTGACGTGGATGCCCGCAGTCGCAGGCGTCTTGGGTGCCACGGCAGCGCCACCAACCGATGCAGCCGACTTGCCCGCGCAGCCAGAGGCCGATGGCGTGGGTGGGGCGTTGGGGTCGGGATCGCGCGAGGCGCCTGCGGCCTCGAGCCGACCGAGGTAATCGGCCCAGAGACCATCCTGGTGGTTGCAGAGCCACTGCAAATAGCCCCACGAGAAAATGCCCGACTCATGGCCATCGGTGAACATGGGCTTGACCGCATAGAGGCCCACAGGCTCGAGCGCCGTGATGCCCACATCCCGCTTGCCGACCTGGAGCACTTCCTGGCCAGGCCCGTGGCCTTGGACTTCGGCAGACGGGCTGTAGACCCGCATGAGCTCGAAACTGATGCGGTGCGACGTGCCTGCAAAGACCAGTTCCAGTTGCTTGGACTGGGCATGGACGATGATCGAGGATGGGGGCTCCACCGCGAGACGGCTGTCGTAGGGGGGTACTTGTGTTGTCATTGACTTGTCATCTTTTGGGAATACATTCATGGCCACAATGGCCACAACCATTCTAGTCGTGGAGGATGAACCCGCCATTGCAGAGCTGGTGGCAGTCAACCTAAGCTTTGCAGGGTATAAGGTTTTACGGGCGGCAGACTCCATCCAAGCGGAAACCCTGATTCGGGCTGAGCAGCCCGATTTAATCCTGCTCGACTGGATGCTGCCGGGTTCGAGCGGGGTGCAATTCGCCAAGAGGCTGCGCAGCGACGAGCGCACCCGGGATGTGCCCATCATCATGCTCACGGCCCGCTCCGAAGAGGGTGACAAGGTCGAAGGCCTGGAGAGCGGGGCCGACGACTACATGACCAAGCCCTTCTCCCCCAAGGAGCTCATGGCCCGCATCAAGGCCGTGATGCGGCGACGGGCACCCCAACTCACGGAAGAGACGGTCAACATCTGCGGCCTCTCACTCGACCCGCTCACGCACCGGGTGGCCGGCCATGAGGAGGCCCTGGACTTGGGGCCCACCGAGTTTCGGCTGCTGCACTTCTTCATGACCCACCCCGAGCGTGTGCACAGCCGCGGGCAGTTGCTTGATCAGGTCTGGGGCGACCACGTGTTTGTGGAGGAGCGCACGGTGGATGTGCACATCCGTCGCCTTCGGCAATCCCTTGCTCCCACCGGCCACGACCGGCATGTCGAGACGGTGCGCGGCAGCGGCTACCGGTTCACGGCCAAGCCCAGCGCAGCCTGAGCAGCCCAGCGCTGCCGGCCACCCCCACCCAACCCCCGTCCATCCAGCAGGGAACCCCGCAGTGACAGCGGGAGCTCCCTGTGCGTTGAGCCCGTCATCGGCGCGGACCCGCCTCGCTGGTCCGTCCAGGCAGGCAGAATGATGGGATGACGAGCCTCTGGATTCGCGTGGGCATGACCCTGGCCCTGATTGGCCTGCTGTGCTTCTGCAGCTGGCTGGTGGCGGGCCCGAATGCCGCCCTGACCAGCTTTGTGGTGAGCCTGATCATTTGGATCGGCTTTCAGCTCTGGCACCTTCACAAGATGACCCGTTGGCTCGACGACTTCAAGCTCAACAAAACCCCCAACGGGCTCGGGACCTGGGATGTGCTGTATTCCGCCATCTACCGGCTGGCCAAGTCATATGAGCGTCAACAGAGCCAGCTCTCGGCTGCGCTCACCAGCTTTCGAAGCGCCACCGAGGCCATGCCCGATGGCGTGGTGGCGCTGGATGCCCACAACCAGATCAATTACGCCAGCCGGCGGGCCGCGCAGCACCTGAGCCTGCGCCTGCCCACCGACCACGGCCGCAACATCCTGAACCTGCTGCGCCACCCAGCCTTTGCCGATTACCTCGAGCGCCAGGCCTGGGACACCCCGGTGGTCCTGCAAGGCGTGCCCTCGGCCGACCGCGTGCTGCAGGTTCAGCTCGTGCCCTATGGTGCCGAGGAGCGACTGCTGCTCACCCGAGATGTCACGGCCATTGAGCGCCTGGAAACCACCCGGCGTGACTTCGTGGCCAATGTCTCCCATGAGTTGAAGACACCCCTCACCGTGCTGGCGGGCTTTCTGGAGACCATGCAGGAGCTGCCCTTGTCGGCGGCCCAGACAGCAGACGTCTTGGCCACCATGGCCGGCCAGACCCAACGCATGCAACGCCTGATCGATGACCTGCTCACCCTCTCACGGCTCGAGTCTGCCCAGAAACCACTGCAAGAGAGCTGGCTGGACATGCCCAATGTCCTGGCGCAGTTGGCCAACGATGCAGGCCTGCTGAGCCGAGGCCAACACCAGATCGACATAGAGGTGACAAGCACCGCCCCGTTGCAAGGCGATGCCATTGAACTCACCAGTGCCTTCGGAAACCTGGTGACCAACGCCATTCGCTACACCCCGGAGGGTGGCCGCGTTCGCATCCGTTGGGCCGAAGATGCCCACGGACAAGGCATCTTCAGTGTGGAGGATTCCGGCCCCGGCATTGAGGCCCACCACCTCGGGCGGTTGGCCGAGCGCTTTTATCGAGTGGACAAGGGTCGCTCACGTGACTCTGGAGGCACGGGGCTGGGCCTGGCGATTGTCAAGCACATTGGCGCTCGACACGGGGCCAGCCTCGACATTCAGAGCACCGTGGGCCAGGGCAGCCAGTTCTCGCTGGTCTTTCCGGCCACCCGCTGCCAGCCTCAGACCAGCACGCGTTCGATACCCCCGTTGTTGGCCTGACGCACGTAGTCGGTCATCCAGTCGGGGCCCAACAGGTGCCGCGCCATCTCGACCACGATGTAATCGGCCTCCACGCCGGTGTCGTCTGCAAACCGATTGAGGCCCTGCAGGCATGACGGACAGGCCGTGAGCACCTTGACGGGCGCGGCCGCCTGACCACTTGCAGTGGCGGACTCGCGCAACTGGCCGGCCCCCTTTCGCATCTCCTCCTCCTTGCGAAAGCGCACCTGGGTGGAGATGTCCGGGCGGCTCACCGCCAGGGTGCCCGACTCCCCACAGCAACGGTCGTTCTTCTGAATGTCGCCGTTCTGCTCGGCATTCATGAGGCTGTTGACCAGCTTGAGCGGATTGTGCTGCTTCATGGGTGAATGGCAGGGGTCGTGGTACATGTAGCGCACGCCCGTGGCCTGCTCCAGGCGAACGCCTTTTTCCAGCAGGTACTCATGAATGTCCAGGATGCGGCAGCCCGGGAAGATCTTCCCGAATTCATAGCCCGCGAGCTGGTCGTAGCAGGTGCCACACGAGACCACCACGGTCTTGATGTCCAGGTAGTTGAGCGTGTTGGCCACACGGTGAAAGAGCACCCGGTTGTCGGTGATGATCTTGTCGGCCTTGTCGAACTGGCCACTGCCACGCTGCGGATACCCACAGCACAGGTAGCCCGGCGGCAGCACCGTCTGTACCCCCACCTGCCAGAGCATGGCCTGGGTGGCCAGGCCCACCTGGGAGAAGAGCCGCTCGGAGCCACAGCCCGGGAAGTAGAAGACCGCCTCGGAGTCGCTCGCCGTGCGAACGGGATCTCGAATGATGGGCACATAGTGGGCATCTTCGATGTCGAGCAAGGCCCGGGCCGTCTTCTTGGGCAGATTGCCCGGCATCTTCTTGTTCACAAAGTGAATGACCTGCTCGCGCAGGGGCGCACGGCCCGTGGTGGCAGGCGGCTTGGCCGTCTGGGCTTTGGCCAGGCGCTTGAAGAGGTCGTGGGCCAGGCGCTGGGCCTTGTAGCCCCACTCGATCATGACCGTGCGCATCAACGCAATGGTCTGCGGTTGTGACGCATTCAGAAAGAACATGGAGGCTGCGGTGCCCGGGTTGAACCGCTTCTTGCCCATGCGACGCAGGAGGTCTCGCATGTGCATCGAGACCTCACCAAAGTCGATGTTCACAGGGCACGGCGTGAGGCATTTGTGACAAACGGTGCAATGGTCGGCCACATCGCCAAACTCTTCCCAGTGGGCAATCGACACACCCCGACGGGTCTGCTCCTCGTAGAGGAAGGCCTCGATGAGCAGTGAGGTGGCGAGAATCTTGTTGCGGGGTGAGTAGAGCAGGTTGGCCCTTGGCGAGTGGGTGGCGCAGACAGGCTTGCACTTTCCACAGCGCAGGCAGTTGGCAAAGGAGTCTGCAATCGAGCCAATGGCGCTCTGCTGCATGATCAGGCTCTCGGCCCCCATGAGCCCGAAGGATGGCGTGTAGGCATTGCGAAGGTCTGCGCCCTCGAGCAGCTTGCCGGCATTGAAGTGCTGGTGCGGGTCCACCTTCTGCTTGTAGTCTGCAAAGGCTTGGCGCTCCCCTGGGGTGAGGAATTCGAGCTTGGTGATGCCAATGCCGTGCTCGCCCGAGATCACCCCATCGAGGTCGGTGGCAATCTTCATGATGCGGGCCACGGTGGTGTGGGCCTCCTGCAGCATCTCGTAGTCGTCGGAGTTCACTGGCAGGTTCGTGTGCACATTGCCATCGCCAGCATGCATGTGCAGGGCCACGAAGACCCGGCCACGCAAGACCTTGCGATGGGTGGCCTCCAGGCGTTCCAGAATGGGCGCAAAGGCCAGGCCCGAGAAGAGCTGCCGGAATGGTGCGCGCAGTTCCTGCTTCCACGAGACGCGAATGGTGTGGTCTTGCAGGAGCTCACCGTAGGTTCGGTGGGCACGAGGGGCTTGGTCGGGCTGGTCTGCGAGCAATGCGTCGAGCCCATGGCGCTGGGCCGCCTCGGGGTCATCGGCCGGTGAGGCATCGAGATGGGCCAGCAGAAACGCCCAACGGGCTTCCACCGACTTCAGGAGGCTGCCGGCCTCCTCCAGGCGCTGGGCAAGGTCAGTGGGCTGGCCATCGGCGGCATCGCTCGGCTGGTCCTCATCGACCACGGTGTCGTTGAGCACCTGGCGCAGGGCGCGGGTGAGCTTGAGCTTGTTGGAGACCGAGAGTTCAATGTTGATGCGCTCGATGGCGTTGGTGTACTCGCCCATGCGCTCCAATGGAATCACCACATCTTCATTGATCTTGAATGCATTGGTGTGGCGAGCGATGGCCGCCGTGCGACTTCGATCGGCCCAGAAGGCCTTGCGCGACTCCGGCGAGACCGCCACAAAGCCCTCGCCCGATCGGGCGTTGGCCAGGCGCACGACCTCGGAGGCGGCATGGGCCACGGCCTGGTCGTCGTCGCCGACAATGTCTCCGATGAGCACCATCTTGGGCAGCCGCTCTCGCTTGCTCTTGGTGCTGTAGCCCACGGCGCGCAGGTAGCGCTCATCGAGGTGCTCCAGGCCCGCGAGCTGCGTGCCGCCGGGCCGCGCGTCCAGGTGTTGCTTGATCTCCACGATGGACGGCACGGCATCTTGGGCATTGCCAAAGAATTCCAGGCAGACGGTTCGAATGTGCCTGGGCATGCGATGCAGCACCCAACGGCAACTGGTGATCAGGCCATCGCAGCCTTCCTTCTGGATGCCGGGCAGCCCACCGAGCACCTTGTCGGTGACATCCTTGCCCAGGCCCAGACGACGGAAGCGATGGCCCTCGATGCGAAGGCGCTCCACTGAGATGGGCTTGCCCACAAAGCGGGCCGTGTCGCCCTGGGCCCCGATGGCCTGGGTGAGTTGATGGGCGCCGTAGCGTGCAATTTCAAACTCGGCCCAGTCGGCATCGTGGATCTTGCCCATGTTGTGACCGATGCGGGTGACTTCGAGCCACTGGCCGTCTGGGTCCACCATGCGCCAGGAGGCCAGGTTGTCAATCGCCGTGCCCCAGAGCACGGCCTTCTTGCCACCGGCATTCATGGCAATGTTGCCGCCCACACAAGATGCATCTGCAGACGTGGGGTCGACCGCAAAGACCAGGCCTGCAGCATCGGCGGCATCAGAGACCCGGCGGGTGACCACGCCCGCGCCCGAAAAAATGGTGGCCACGGGAGCCTGTAGGCCTGGCAGGGTGCGTGACTCCACAGGCCCGAGCCGCTCGAGCTTTTCGGTGTTGATCACCACCGATCGCGGTGTGAGAGGAATCGCACCACCCGTGTAGCCCGTGCCACCGCCACGCGGAATGATGGTGAGGCCCAGCTCAATGCAGGCCTTCACCAGGGGCGCCATTTCGGCCTCGGTATC
>CAZPRT010000084.1:0-6126 GCA_964589205.1 uncultured Bordetella sp.
ATGGCAGAGGCGCATGCATTGTCGGTCCCCATGCTCGTGTTGGCCGACACCTTGTTTGCCAAGGTGTCTCAGGTGGTGCAAGAGCAGGGCATGGGTCTGGTCTGGGCCACAGCAGAGAATGACGCCACTGACGTTGCGAGACTCGATGCGACTGCTGGCGATGGCATGGTGCTCGATGGCGTGCAGGACCCGGGCAATGTGGGTGCCCTTGTGCGGGTGGCGGCTGCCGCTGGCCTGGGCTGGATGGTCAGCACCAAGGGCACGGCAGAGGTCTGGTCCCCAAAGGCCCTCCGCGCAAGCATGGGTGGCGTCTTCGGCCTTCGGGTGCTCGAGGGTGCCACGGCAGGGGATGCCCTTGCAGTGGTGTCGGGCGTCGGTGCGACACCGCTCGCCACGGTGGCACCGGCTGGTGATGCGCTCGACACGATGCACCGGCCCCCGACAGAGAACTTGTTTTCCCAAGGTGGCCGGCTCTCCCAGCCTGCGCCTGTGGCCTGGGTGTTTGGTCAGGAGGGGTCGGGCATCTCAGAGACCCTCATGCAGTGGCCGGGCCTGCAGCGTCTCACCATTCCGCAGGCTGCAGCGGTGGAGTCTCTCAATGTGGTGGCCGCCGCAGCCGTGTGTCTTTTCGAGCGGCGCCGTCGGCTTCTCAGCGGCCAAGGGCCAGGGTATTAAGAATGGTCGTGGCGATTTCCTCGATGGACTTCGTGGTCGTCGAGAGCCACTGAATGCCCTCTCGCCGCATCATCGACTCCGCGGCGGCAACCTCATAGCGGCAGTTCTCCAGGGTGGCATAGCGTGAACCGGGCCGGCGTTCGTTTCGAATGTCAGACAGACGCACGGCATCGATGGTCAGGCCAAAGCACTTTGTCTTGAACGGTTCGATGGCGCCGGGCAGTTTGTCTCGGTCGAAGTCTTCGGGGATGAGCGGGTAGTTGGCCACCTTGAGTCCGTACTGCATGGAGAGGTAGAGGCTCGTGGGGGTCTTGCCACTGCGCGAGACGCCAATGAGGATGACATCAGATTCGTGCAGATTGGTTGCGGTCTGGCCGTCGTCGTGGGCCAAGGAAAAGTTGATGGCCTCAATCCGGTTCTTGTAGGCGTCGGAGTCGGTGGAGTGGTGGAAGCGTCCGATTGTGTGATTGGACTTCACGCCGAGTTCACGCTCAAGGGGTTCAACAAAGGTCTGGAAGAGGTCGAGGTGCAGGGCCTTGGTCTCCCGAATGCGCTGGCTCGTCTGCGGGCTCACCAAGGTCGAGAACACGATGGGTGGTTTGCCGTCGGCCACGCCTTGTGCGTCGATCTCCCGGGCCGCAGATTCGGCCTTGTCGATGGAGTCGACAAATGGCAGGCGTCGGTGGGCGAACCGGAGCTGATCGAACTGGGCGAGGATGGAACTGCCCATGGTCTCGGCGGTGATGCCGGTTCCGTCTGAGACAAAAAAGACTGTGCGTCCTGCTGCTGTGACCCCAACCATGGCTGCCCTTTACAGGTGGTGAGAAGGCACGGGCGAACCCGTTTAAAATCCTGCCAACTTACAAATTTTCAACATCTTAGGAGAAGTTTCATGAGTACCACAAAAGCCGCTGGCGGCCTCGGCCAACGCCTGGTTGTGCCATTTGAGTCGTTGCGCATGACCGATGTGGATGCCGTCGGGGGCAAGAATGCCTCCCTCGGGGAAATGATCAGCCAGCTCACGGCCTCCGGCGTTCGGGTGCCCGGTGGCTTTGCCACCACCGCCCATGCCTTTCGGGTCTTTCTTCAGCACGAGAAGCTCGAGGAGCGCATCGCCCAGCGATTGAAAGGCTTGAACACCGAGGACGTCCGCGCGCTGGCGGCCTGCGGGGCAGACATTCGGCAGTGGGTGGTCGACACGCCGCTACCGCCAGCCCTCGAGGAGGAGATCCGGGCCGCGTTCGACAAGCTGGCAGCCACTGAAGGCGCCGAGGCCTCCTGGGCCGTGCGTTCATCGGCGACGGCCGAAGACCTGCCAGATGCCTCCTTTGCGGGCCAGCAGGAGACGTTCTTGAACGTGGTGGGCATCGAGGATGTGCTCGACAAGATCAAGCATGTCTTTGCCTCGCTCTACAACGATCGGGCCATCAGCTACCGGGTCCACAAAGGCTTTGCCCATGCCGATGTGGCCCTGTCGGCGGGCATTCAGCGCATGGTGCGGTCCGACCTCGGTGCTGCTGGCGTGATGTTCACACTCGACACAGAGTCTGGCTTTGACCAGGTGGTCTTCATCACAAGCTCCTATGGCTTGGGCGAGACGGTCGTGCAGGGTGCCGTGAACCCAGATGAGTTCTATGTGCACAAGCCCATGCTCGAGGCCGGCAAGATGCCGGTGATCCGTCGCCAGATTGGCAGCAAGCTCATCAAGATGGTCTTCTCCTCGGATGAAGAGCGTCGGGCCACGGGCAAGGCAGTTCAAACGGTGGATGTCGGCGTGGAAGACCGCAATCGCTATTCGCTCAGCCGTGAGCAGGTGGTCGATCTGGCCAAGTACGCCATGATCATCGAGCGCCACTACCAGCGGCCCATGGACATCGAATGGGGCCTCGATGGCCGAGATGGAAAACTTTTCATCCTGCAGGCGCGGCCCGAGACAGTGAAGTCTCAGCAGTCTGCCGCCGATCAGCAGATGCGCTATGCCTTAAAGGGGCAGGGCCATGTGCTGGCCAGTGGCCGGGCCATTGGCCAGAAGATTGGCTCCGGTCCGGTGCGCGTGATCACCGATTCCGCCGACATGGATCGTGTTCAGCCGGGCGACGTGCTCGTCACCGACATGACCGACCCAAACTGGGAGCCCGTCATGAAGCGCGCGGCCGCCATTGTGACCAACCGCGGTGGCCGCACCTGCCATGCCGCCATCATTGCCCGAGAGCTGGGCATCCCTGCGGTGGTGGGCTGTGGCGATGCCACGGAGCGGGTGTCCGACAACACCATGGTCACCGTGTCTTGTGCCGAAGGCGACACGGGCAACGTCTATGAGGGCCTGCTCGAGACCGAGGTCACCACCCTGGAGACGGGCGACCTGCCCGAGATTCCGGTGAAGATCACGATGAACGTGGGCAACCCGCAGCTTGCCTTTGACTTCCAGGCCATTCCGAATGCAGGTGTGGGCCTGGCCCGGCTCGAGTTCATCATCAACAACAACATCGGTGTTCATCCCAAGGCCATCCTGGCCTATCCCCATGTGGATGCAGACCTGAAGAACGCCGTCGAGCGCATCGCCCGTGGGCACAGCTCCCCGAGAGACTTCTTTGTCGACAAGCTCGCCGAGGGGGTGGCCACCATTGCAGCGGCCTTCTGGCCCAAGCCCGTGATCGTTCGGATGTCAGACTTCAAGTCCAACGAGTATCGAAAGCTCATTGGGGGTTCGCGCTACGAGCCGGATGAAGAGAACCCCATGCTGGGCTTTCGTGGTGCCTCACGCTACATCGCAGAGGACTTCCGGGATTGCTTTGCCATGGAGGTTGAGGCCCTGCGCCGTGTCCGTGAGGAGATGGGCCTGGTGAACATGGAGATTATGGTGCCGTTCGTGCGCACGCTCTCAGAGGCCAAGACCGTCTGCGACCTTCTGGCCGCCCATGGCCTGGGCCGTGGGAGTGGTGCCAAGCCCGATGGCACTGGCGGGCTGCGGCTCATCATGATGTGCGAGCTGCCATCGAATGCCATCCTGGCCGATGAGTTCCTCGCCTACTTCGATGGCTTCTCGATCGGCTCCAATGACCTCACCCAGCTCACCCTCGGCCTGGACCGCGACTCGGGCCTGATTGCCGATGCCTTCGATGAGCGTGATGAGGCGGTCAAGCGCATGCTCGAGATGGCCATTGTGGCCTGTAACAAGGCCAACAAGTACGTTGGCATTTGCGGCCAAGGGCCCTCCGACCACCCCGACCTCGCCCAGTGGCTCATGCAGAAGGGCATCCAGTCCATGTCCTTGAACCCTGATACGGTCATCGACACCTGGCGCAATCTCGCCAAGCGCGCCTGATCTATTCCAGTTGGCCCATGAAAAAGCCCCGCGTGATGAGCGCGGGGCTTTTTCGTGTGAGGCCTTCAACCCGACTTACTGAATCACCTTCACCAGATCACGCTTTCCACCCTTGTAGGTGTAGAGGGTGAGGGTGCCACCGTTGATGTCTCCGTTCTTGTCGAAAGAGATGGGCCCCGTCACGCCGTCGTACTTGATCTTGGCGAGCTCGGGAAGGTACTTCTTCGGATCGGTGGAGTTGGCCTTCTTCATGGCCTCGACCATCACCATGGTGGCGTCGTACACATACGGCGCATAGAGTTTCACCTCGGCCTTCATCTCCTTTTGGAAGCGGGCGCGGAAGGCCTTGTCCTTTTCAACATACTTGCCCACCACGCCACCGGCCTCGGCGCAGTAGAGCATGTTGTCGCCCAGTGCATCACCTGCGAGCTTGGGCAGTTCGGTCGTGCAGATGCCGTCACCGCCCATGAACTTCGCCTGTATGCCCAATTGCTTCAACTGACGCAGCATGGGGCCCGCCACGGCATCCATGCCGCCGTAGAAGACAACATCGGGCTTCTTGCCCTTGATGTTCGTGAGGATGGCCATGAAGTCAGTGGCCTTGTCGGTGGTGTACTCGCGGCCCACGATCTTGCCGCCGGCGGCCTGCACGCCCTTGGCGAACTCATCGGCCACACCCTGGCCGTAGGCGGTGCGGTCATCAATGATGGCCACCGATTTTCCCTTGAGCTCCTTGATGGCATAGCGGCCGAGGGTTCCGCCCAGCTGGCTGTCATTGGCCACCACACGGAAGGCTGTCTTGAAGCCCTGCAGGGTGTACTTGGGGTTGGTGGCCGAGGGCGAGATCTGGGGGATGCCCGCATCCGAGTAAATCTTGGAGGCCGGGATGGTGGTGCCCGAGTTCAGGTGGCCCACCACGCCGGCCACCTTGGCATCGACCAGCTTCTGCGCGGCGGCGGTGCCCTGCTTGGGGTCTGCACCGTCGTCCTCCGAGAGCAGCTCGAACTTCACGGTCTTGCCGCCAATCTTGATGTTGCTCTTGTTCAGGTCTGCGATGGCCAGCTTGGCGCCGGCCTCGTTGTCCTTGCCGAGGTGCGCGATGCCACCGGTCATGGGTGCAACATGGCCAATCTTGACGGTCACGTTTTGTGCGTGGGCTGCGCAGGAAAATAGCGCCGCCACGGCCAGGGCGATGGGTTTGGTGGGCAGATGTGTCATGGATGTTCTCCGCGGTGCAAAGGTTGAGAGAGGCTGATTGATCGAGGGTGAACCCTCGATGTTGAAACAGCCCCCAATTTACTCCGAAGCGAAGGCCTTGCGCAGTGCTCGGGGATCCGGTGCGACCCTAACGGTGCTTTGTCCAACGGTCTGGGGCCCCGGCAGCGGCCTTGGCCGCGCGCTGTGCCGCCACGCGCTGCTGTCGGGCCTGCTTCGGGTCGGCCAGCAAGGGCCTGAGCAGGGCCAGTCGGTCGTTGTGCTGCACCAGGTCGGTGCTCTCCAGCAGGCGACCGTCTCGGGCCACGCCCGAGCGCGATGCCCAGGCGGCCTGCCAGTCGGCGTCGGGGGGAATGAGGCTGCCGAGTGCCTCTGCTGGCATGGGCTGGGGCAGGGTCAGACGCACCCGGATCGCCCGATCCGGCCAGGCCGCGGTGAGTTCGACCTCGATGCTCAAGGGCTGGGCTGACGGGGCAGGCTGGGCGGGGGCTCGAAGAGCGATTCCGCACGGCTCACAAAGGCATCCACGAAGCTCTTGGTGATCTGCTCGAAGACTGGCCCCACCAGTTTCTCGAGCACCTTGCTCGAGAAGTGATATTCAAGCTCGAAGGCCACCTTGCAACTGGACTCATCGAGCGGCGTGAAGCGCCAATGGCCCTCCAGGGCCTGAAATGGGCCCTCGTGAAGCCGCATGTGAATGGCCCGTCCGGGCTCGTGCTGGTTGCGGGTGGTGAAGGATTGACGCAGGCCCTTGAAGGCGATCTGCACCTGGGCGAGCACGGAGCCGTCTGGCTGGGGCGACACGGTCGACCCCCCGCACCATGGTAAAAAGAGTGGGTACGACGCCACGTCTGCAACCAGACCAAACATTTTGTCGGACGCGTAGGGGACCAACACGGACTTCACGACTT
>CAZPRT010000085.1:0-5774 GCA_964589205.1 uncultured Bordetella sp.
CGGTCTGTCTGGGCCTGCTCAAGGCCGGCGATGAGATCGTGACCACGGGAAGCCTCTTTGGTGCCACCATTCAGCTCTTTGACAACTTCATCAAGAAGTTTGGTGTGGATGTGCGCTATGTCTCGCTCACCGACCCGTCGGCCTGGAAGGCGGCCATTACGCCACAGACCAGGCTCTTCTACCTGGAGACGCCGTCGAATCCGCTCACCGAGATTGCAGACCTCGAGGCCATTGGCAAGATTGCGCGTGAGGCGGGTGTGATCACGGTGGTGGACAACTGCTTCTGTACCCCAGCCCTGCAGCAGCCCCTTCGTTACCCCATCGACCTGGTGCTGCACTCGGCCACGAAGTACATCGACGGCCAAGGCCGTGTGCTCGGTGGTGCGGTGGCTGGGCCGAGCAAGCTTGTGCACGAGGTGCGCCAGGTGGTGCGCACCTGTGGGCCCTCGCTCTCACCCTTCAATGCCTGGGTGCTGCACAAGTCGCTTGAGACCCTACAGATTCGCATGCGCGCCCACTCTCAGAGCGCCCTGGCCTTGGCCACCTGGCTCTCCACGCAACCGGCCGTGGGGCGGGTTCTGTACCCCGGCCTCTCGTCGCACCCCCAGCACGAACTGGCCATGCGCCAGCAGTCGGCGGGCGGCGCCATTGTCTCCTTCGAGCTCAAGGGCGATTCCGCGCAGGCCATGCAGCAAAAGGCCTTTGATCTGGTCAATTCGGTGAAGGTCTTCTCGCGCACCGGCAACCTGGGTGACACCCGCAGCATCATCACCCACCCGGGCTCGACCACGCACGGCCGCATCAGCGAAGAGGCTCGTCAGCGGGCGGGCATTACCCAAGGGCTCATTCGCCTGGCGGTGGGCCTGGAGGATGTGGCAGACCTGCAGCGTGACCTGGAGCAGGGGCTGGGCGGTTAGTCGACATCAGCCCTGAATTCGTCGAAAGCCGGTGATCCTCGGGCCCCAATAACTGCTCACCAGGCTCTCGAGTCGAACCGTTCCTCCCTCGTTGGGCGCATGCACGAAGCGGTTTTGACCAATGTAAATACCAACATGGGAATACTCCTTGCCGGTGGTGTTGAAGAAGACCAGGTCTCCCGGGAGTCGGTCTTCGGCGGGCACCTCGCGGCCAGCTGACCACATCTTCTCTACCGTACGCGGCAGGGTCTTGCCTGTGGCGCGACGCATCACATAGACCACCAGGCCACTGCAATCGAATCCACCCGCAGGCGTGTTGCCTCCCCATCGGTAGGGAATGCCCACCAACGAGAAGGCATGCAGTGCCGGCTCGGCAAAGCCCTTCTCCGTGGCCTCGAGGCGCGCGGGTGGAAGGGTGCTGCGGCGCGTTCCCGACACCGGGGCTGCACCTGAGCCGGTGGCCCCCCAAAGCCCCGCGCAACCAGAGACAAGCAGTGGCGAGGACGCAGCGATGAGCAGGAGCAGTCGACGTTCTCTAACGGTAGATGTCATATCGAATTGTCTCGGGAAGTCGTATTGCGAGCATGGTCGAACCTCTTTTATGAACATGTGACCGCCATAGATTGACAGCGTCGACTCTATCAGCCACTAGTTAGAACCGTGCTCCCTTTGCCCCGCCGCTAACGAAAATCCCTCGACTCGCTGGGCAGGTGGCCCAGGGCCTCGGCCAGCAGGTGTGTGTGGTCTTCCACCCGAAGGGCCAAGAGGTTCAAGACCTGACCGGGTGCATCGCGTGGAATATTTTCATCGCGCTGCCAACGCCCGTACACAGTCATGAGCTGGCCATGCAGGCTGGCATCTCGATGCCGCTCGAGCACATCGGGCCAGACCACCACATTGATGCGGCCGGTCTCATCTTCGAGGGTGAGGAACAGAATGCCCTTGGCGGTGCTTGGCCGCTGACGATGGGTCACCAGCCCGCTGGCCCGTGCCAGCCGCCCGTGGGGATGGTGTCTGAGTTCTGAAAAGGGCCGGCTCTGAAAGCGTGTCGCCAGAATGGGCCGCAGGAACGCCACGGGGTGACGCCCCAGGCTCAGCCCCATGCTGGCGTAGTCGTGCGCCACATCGTCGGCCTCAGTGGGTGTGGGCAGCAGGCCTGCTGTCAGGGCAGGCTCCTCGACCCGGGCCGCCACCAGGAACGCAGTGGGCCGCTCATGGCCTGCAGCCTGCCAGGCAGCCTCGTGCCGATGGGCGGACAACGAGCGCAAGGCCTGTGCTGCCGCCAAGGCTTGAAGCTCGGAGTGGGTGAGGCCAGCGCGTTGCGCCAGGTCGTCCACCGATTGAAATGGGCCTTGCTGACGGGCCAACACGATTCGCCTGGCAGCATCGGCAGGAAGCTGCCCCACCATCTGAAGGCCGAGCCGCACCGGCCGGTACGGCTGTTTGGGGTTGTTGTTGGGGTCGTTGCTGGCCTCGAGCATGGCGCCCACGCCACTGGCCTGAACGTCCACGGGATGCACGGTGACACCATGGTCTTGTGCATCTCGCACCAGCTGGGCTGGCGCATAAAAGCCCATGGGCTGGGCATTGAGCAGGGCCACCAGAAAGGCGTCGGGATGGTGGCACTTGAGCCAGCAGCTCACATACACCAGCAGCGCAAAACTGGCGGCATGCGACTCCGGGAAGCCGTACTCGCCAAAGCCTTCAATCTGGGCAAAGACCCGTTGGGCAAACTCACGGGTGTAGCCGCGCATGAGCATGCCGTTGATGACCTTGTCGTGGAATGGCCCCAGGCTGCCACGCCGTCGCCAGGCGGCCATGGCCCGTCGGAGCTGATCGGCCTCGCCCGGTGTAAAGCCTGCGGCCAGGATGGCCAGCTGCATGACCTGCTCTTGAAAGATGGGCACGCCCAGGGTTCGTGCAAGGGCCGTCCTCACGGCTGGGCTTGGATAGTCGATGGGCTCCAGGCCCTGGCGCCGCCGTAGGTAGGGATGCACCATGCCGCCTTGAATGGGCCCGGGCCGAACAATCGCCACCTCGATGACGAGGTCGTAGAAGCAGGCGGGCTTGAGCCGCGGCAGCATGCTCATCTGGGCACGCGACTCGATCTGAAACACGCCAATGGTGTCGGCCGCCTGAATCATGCGGTAGGTGTGGCCATCTTCGGCAGGCACCTCTTGCATCCAGAGCGAGCGGGGCTGGCCTTGGTCGTCGCGCAGGCCCAGCTTCTCGCCCACGCAGGCCAGGGCCTGCCGAATGGCGCTGAGCATGCCCAGGGCCAGCACGTCCACCTTGAGCAGGCCCAGGGCATCGATGTCGTCCTTGTCCCACTGCAGCACCGTGCGATCGGCCATGGCTGCGTTCTCCACTGGCACGAGGTCGCTGAGCTGGTGGCGTGCAATCACAAAGCCGCCCACATGTTGAGAGAGGTGGCGCGGAAAGCCCACGAGGTCGGTGGCCAGTTGGGCCCAACGGCCCAGCAGCTTGTCGGGGGGCATGGAGGGCAGCGGAGAGTCCAGTGGCAGGGCGGCGCGGCGTGCAAGGCCCTGGCCGATGGTTTCAGACAGGCCCTCGGCACAGATGGCCTTGCCATCCCACCAGCTGTGGCCCTTGGCGGCCGCATCGATCAGGATGGGGTCGATGCCCAAGGCCTTGCCAGTGTCTCGAAGGGCGGACCGTGGGCGGTACCGAATGATGGCAGCCGCCAGGGCCGCACGGTGCCGGCCGTACTTGGTGTAGATGTACTGGATGACCTCTTCGCGGCGTTGGTGTTCGAAGTCGACATCGATGTCGGGTGGTTCATTGCGCTCCTTGGAGATGAAACGCTCAAAGAGCATGCTCATGCGGGAGGGGTCGACCTCGGTGATGCCCAGGCAGTAGCAGACCGCGGAGTTGGCTGCGGAGCCACGGCCTTGGCAGAGAATGCCCCGGGCCCGTGCGAAGGCCACGATGTCGTAGACCGTGAGAAAGTAGGGCTCGTAGTGCAGCTCATGAATGAGCTGGAGCTCGTGCTCGATCTGCTGCCGAACACTGGCGGGCATGCCCTCTGGGTACTGGCCCAGTGGAAAGCGTCTGCGGGCGCCCTCTTCGGTGAGGTGGCGCAGCCACTGGGTCGGGCTGAGGCCCTCGGGCACGATCTCGTCGGGGTACTCATAGCGCAGTTCATCGAGTGAGAAGCGGCAGCGCTGTGCAATCCATAGGCTGTTTTGCATGAGCGATGCAGGGTAGAGGCGTGCGAGCCGCAGCCGCGGCCGCAGGTAGGCCTCGGCATTGGCCAGCAGGTGCTGACCGCAGTCTGGCAGTGGCTGGCCATGGCCGATGGCCGCAACCAGGTCGGCCAGGGGCTTGTCTCGGCGACGGGCCATGCGCACATCGCCCACGGCCACCAGCCCCACGCGCAAGAGGCCGCCCAGGGCCTGCAGCTGCTGTAGCCAGGCGCGGTCGTCTGCTCGAAGCTGCAGGCTCACACCCATCCAGAGGCGATCGCCCAGGCAGGCCTTGAGCCATTGGCCGGTGGCATGCAGGCTGGTCTCGGGGCCAGTGGGACTGGGCAGCCAAATGGCCCAGCAGTTCTCAAGCGGCTGTTGGGTGAGGTCGTCTTGGCAGACCTGGTAGTGGCCCTTGCCCACCCGGCGTCGGCCCAGTGTGATGAACCGACACAGCTGCTGCCAGCCCTGTTTGTTCTGGGCCAAGAAGGCCAGGCGTGGACCCTGTTCGAGCACGAACTGCGCGCCATGAATGATGGGCAGGCTGGTGGCCTGGCCAGCCAGATGGGCCCGAACGCTGCCCGAGACACTGGCTTCATCCGTGAGGGCCAGGGCGGCATAGCCCAAGGCCTTGGCACGGGCCACGAGGTCTTCGGGGTGGGAGGCTCCCGACTGAAAGGAAAAATTACTCGCGCAGAGGAGCTCGGCGTAGTCCATGGGGGTGGATGTGCTCAGCCAAAGAGGCCGTGCAGAAACCACTCGTGGGCCGGCGTACGAAAGACCCAGACGAGTCGGTGGTCTTGGGTCTCGGCCACGAAGTAATCGCGTGCGATGGGGCTCGACCACCATTCGGCCTCGATGCGTTCGGGGCCTGCCCGCAAGCGCAGTGGACCCTCGTAGAGGGGGCGCTCATTTGCGAGCCGCAAGGCCAGTGGTCTTTCCAAGAGCCAGGCTGGCCGAGGCGGCAGGGCCGCCATGGGCACCGATGAGGGCAATGCCTTGGACGCAGACGGCCGCTGGGCAGACCAGTCTTCCAAGCTGCTGGCCGATTCGGGGCGGTGGCTGTTGCAGACCACCAGCCGTGAGACCTGGTCATCGCCCAGTCGTGCCGAGAGCCTTTCGCACAAAGCCTTAAGCCCCTCTTGTGTCTCGGTGGGGTGGGTCTGGGGGAAGAGATCGGGTGTGGGGTTCTCAAGCGGCACCGGGGTGTCGAGCAGCAGGGCCACCCCACTGACCGGTGCGGCCAGGCTGGTCTGGCCAAGCCGTTCAGACAACAGCCGCCCAATGCGTTCACGGTCTCGGCTTGCGCCCGAGAGTCGGATGAGAAGGTCTTGGTGACGCCGACGCCCTTGGTGGCAACGAAAGCAGAGCGATTCCACGCCACATTGTTTGGCCGTGAGCCAGGCCAGTCCCGCCTCCAACAGCCGCTGGCAGGCAGGCTCCAAGATGGCCTTGGCGTCGGTGGGCAATGCAAACTCCAGGCCTTCTTCAAATGTGGCTGGTGGCTCGATGGGCAGACGGGGGTCGGGCCGTTCCCCCAGGGCGGCTTCTAACGCTTCGACAAAAGTCTTTCCAAATCGCCGCCGCAGCCCTGCACGGGGCCGACGGAGCAGGGCCCCCAGTGTGCTGAGCCCCATCTGGGAGAAGCGTT
>CAZPRT010000086.1:0-5744 GCA_964589205.1 uncultured Bordetella sp.
CGCTGCGCACAGGCCTTCGTGCGCTGGCGCTGGCCGATGAGGCACTTGGCGATGAGCCCACCTCCAAGAAGCCCCTGGCCCAGGCGGCTTCCGGATTTGGTGCGGCCATGGCACAGGCTGCTGCCGCACAAGGCGCGGATCGAGAGCCTCATCTGGAGGCCGATCGCGCCACCAGCGAACAGGCGGCCAGCGCGATGCGCCTGGATGCCGATGACATGGCGGGGAAGGCGGAGGCGTTGGCCGCAGCCGCCACAACCCCAACAAAGAAAATGCCGGGCGTGCTGGTCTTGGGCCTGGTGGCCCTGGGGGCGTCCGCAGCCATCACCCTCGTGCAGCACGAGCCTTGGAAGGCCTGGATGCCCCAGCCCACGGCGTCGGATGCGGAGCTCATGGCCAAGGCACCCGATGAGAAAGAGGGCACCACCGAGAACAAGGACAAGGGCGCGCCAGATTCAAATGTGCCCCCCAATGCTGTGGCGAGCCCTGCGGTCGCGCCGTCTAATGCGGGTGATTCGAACAATGCGGCCACGGCCCAGGCCGTGCCGGCGCCCACGGCAGCCGCTGCTGCAGGGGAGGCCAGCGATGAAAAAGGCAGTCGCCGCCGCACGGACTCCAACGCCCGCGTGCTTGGCCCGGTGCCCGAGCAGTTGAGTGAGCCCGAGCTCAAGCAGCAACGGCAGAGCGGCCTCACACCACGTGAGCCTGAGGCCATCACCCAAGATTCACCCGTCCGCAATCCCATCGCCGCACCCCGTGTCGTGGCGCAGGCCCCGGCCGCAGCCCCAGTGCCGGCCCCGAGCAATGTCAAAGACGCCAAGGACGTCAAGTCGACCAAGGGGGCAGCCGAGCCCCGTGGCTTGGCCCCCGGCTTTTATGTCCAGCACGCGTCTCGGGGCACCCGTGCCGAGGTGGAGCGCTTCAAGGCCCAGAATCCGGTGCTCTCGCGGGCACGCGTGATTCGGCTCAAGCGGCAGGGTGCGCCCGGCGACAACTGGGTGCTGCTGTCGGGCCCCTTTGCATCCCTGGACCAGGCCCGTGCCTTCCTTGCCCGCAAGGGAATTCCATCCGACTCATGGGTGCGGCCGGCCTCGGCCCTGCGCCCCTTGCTGGCGAACTGACCCACAGGAGCAGCCCATGGCCAAGAAAGAATCGGAAATCATTCGCTCGGAGGGCGCCCATGAGGTGACCTTCGTGGAGGGCACCAAATCGGCCTCGGGCCGCAAGGCCACCCCGCAGAGCAAAGACACCCGCAAAATGGGTGGAGATCGCTTTGAGGGCGGCCCGGAGGGCAAGGGCGCCCAAGACCGCTATGCCTCTGGCGCAGCTGGCGACAAGGTCGAAGACCGATACGAGGGCCGTGGCTGGGACAGCATCCAAGACCGTCTCGAGGGTGCTGGCGGTGGCGAGGCCATTGAAGATCGTTATGCAGGGGGCGGCCCGGCCGACCGCATTCAAGATCGGTTGGCCGGTGGCGCTGCTCCCGGTGGCATCCAAGACCGCATGGAGGGTGGCGCAGGCCCTGGCGGCATTCAAGACCGCATGGAGGGCGGCGGCAGTCCAGCCCGTGGCCCCGGCGATCGCTTCGTGCCACTTGACCAGGCATTGGTGGCCCGAGACCGGCTCATCCTGCAGCCGATTCCCGAGGCCCCCAAGCGCACCCACCGGCTCTACGAGGTGCTCTCGAAGGTGCCCAAGCCCGTCTTCCAGCCCGTGGAAATGTTCAAAGACGTGGAGCAGCTCAACACGCGGCTCACCGACATTCGAGCCCGCACCGACCAAATTCGCAAGGGGATGGCTCTAGAAGTCGGCGTTGCTGCCGATGCTCCCTCTACTGGAAAGGACAGCAAATGGCCAATGAAGAAAAAACTTCCGAAGCTCTAGAGCCCGTCTCCGATGCGGCGTCGGATGCTGACCAGCCCGAGGGGCTGGCCGACGAACTCGAGCAGGCCATTGGCGAGGAGCCTGTCAATGAAGAGCTGATTGAAGAGCTGCGGGCGGCCGAGGCCGATTTTCGTGCGGCGGAGAAATCTCACATCGAGGCGCGGCGACAGGCCGAGAAGGCGGCTGAACAGTTGCAGGCCATCATTGCCACGGTGCTCGATGCCGCAGAAGTGGCCAACAAGGCGGCAAGTTCGGCCTCGCTCAGCCACAAGTCGCTCTCCGATGCCACCAATAAGCTCACCAAGGGCTCTCAGGCCGGCACCAAGATGTCCTCCATTCTCTTGGGTGTGGCGGGTTTCATTTTTCTGGGTGCCTCTGGTGCGCTCATTGCCATGACCATTCAGCTCAACCAGCGGGTCAACCAGGCCGATGCCCTTTTGGTGCGCATTGGCACGCAGGCCATTGGCCTCAAGGACAGCCTGGGCACCGTGGATTCCGTGGGCGAGAGCATCAAGGCCTTGTCCAATAAGAATCAAGGTCTCATGACAGCCCAGACCGAGATCTCCGCCAAGGTGGTCGAACTTGGAACTGCGCTCAAAGCCATGCAGGAAGAGGCGGCCAAGCGTGATGCCGAGATCAAAAAGGCCACGGCAGAGTCTTCCAAGGCACTCCTCGAGGCCGCCAAGGCACCGGCCAAGCCGGATCCCCAGTTGGCCAAACTGCTCCAAGATGTCAACGCGTTGAGCGGGCAGGTGAAGTCATTGAATGGCCAGGTCGTCAATCAGACCAAGGCACTGGGTGAGACGGGCGGCAAGATCGCCGCGGTGAATAAAGAGGTGCAGGAACTCAAGCGCGTGGGCACCAATGTGGACACCCTTAAGAGAGAGGTGGAGGCCCTGATCGTGTTGGAGCGTCAGCGCTACCGAGAGGCCCTGGAGGCCGCCACACGTCGAAACACCCAGGAGAAGGCCGTGGCCTTCCCGCGGGCGGAGCGGCCCACCGGTACTGCCACGCCGTAAGGCGTGAGCCCTGGGCAGGCCTACTGATCGGTGACCAGCATGAGGAGATACGCGTCTCGCTTGAAGGCCCGGCAGTGACCATGGCCGGTGTAACTAAACACCTGGCAGGCCTGGCCGATGGTTGCGATCTGCTCGGTCGATGTCCAGAAGTTTTCGATGGGCAGGTTCGGAAAGGCGTTGGGGTTGTACGCAGGATTTTGACAATCGTCTTCGCGAGCGTCCTTCATTTCGCTGTAACTGGGCATGCGCCAGGTTTTGCCCGAGGCCTTGGAGAATTCCTGCGCGTATTGATGGGCCTCATCCCAGGTCAGGCGAAGCGGATCTCCCAAGCAGGCACCAGCTTGCACGGTCTGGCCGGCCGCGCAACGAAACCACTTCAGGCCCGAGCGACCGTCGCGCACCACGTTGTCGTTTTCGAGCACATACTCACGAAGTTCTCCCGCCTTGAAATGGGCGTCACAGCGGGGGGTGTTCCGGGTGTCCGCGCAGCCCGAGAGGGCCAGAAAAACCATGACAATCGGCCACGTTTTTGGAACAATTTTTGCACTATGGTGTGTCAGAGGATCGGGAAGCAAGACGTTTTCCTGACATGAACATTTGTTACCAGACTATACGACAGCCTCTTTAAAGTAGGAGTTCGACAGCAATGGATATCGCAACGATCATTGGTTTGGCAGGTGCCTTTGCCATGGTGATCATGGCCATGGGAGACCCAGGCCCCTTCATTGACATGCCATCGGTCTACATTGTGGTGCTCGGCACGGCCTTCGCGGTTCTGGCCCGCTCAAGCATCCCGGAGTTCATTGGTGCGATCGGCACGGCCATGAAGACCATCAAGTTCAAGCTCGAGACCCCCGTGCAACTCATTGAGAAGCTGGTTGAACTGGGCACCATTGCCAAGAAGGACGGCATGATCGCGCTCGAGGGCCAGGACATCAGCAACAAGTTCATGGCCAAGGGCGTGCGCATGATGGTGGACGGCACCGATCCCAAGCTGATTCAAAAGGCGCTGGAAATTGAGGCCGCGCAAATTGCAGCCCAGAACAAAACAGCCCTCACGGTCTGGGACGCCATCAAGGAAATCGGCCCAGCCATGGGCATGATTGGAACCCTTGTGGGCCTCGTGATCATGCTGGGCAACATGTCCGATCCGAAATCCATTGGCCCGGCCTTTGCGGTGGCCTTGCTCACCACCATGTACGGTGCGGTGATCGCCAACATGATCTGCATCCCGGTCATTCAGAAGGTCCAGAACCTCGACAGTGCCACCTCCACCAACAATGCGCTGATTGTGGAAGCGCTGATGTTCATCGCCGAGGGGGGCAACCCACGCATGCTGCCCACCATTCTGGCCGGCTATGTGGCGCCGAAGGATCAGAAGAAGCTTGAGGCCATCGCAGGCTAATTTATATGGCTGACGACGAGAACAAAAAGCCCGAAGACGCGCAGGCGTCTGAGGAAGCGGCTGCCGCAGCGCCACCACCACCGGCCCCGGCCGAGGAGGAGGCGGCGCCACCACCGGCTGCAGACGCGCCAGAAGAGAAGAAGTGCGAGGAGTGTCCCGACTGCCCGCCCGTGGGTGCGCCGGCCTGGATGGCCACCTTCGCAGACATGGCCACGCTGCTCATGGCCTTCTTCGTGCTCATTCTCTCGTTTGCGGAAATGAACGTGCCCAAGTTCAAGCAGATCTCGGGCTCGCTGAAGAACTCCTTTGGTGTGCAGCGGCTCATCCCAACGGTGGAGCCGCCCAAGGCCACCAGCCTCATTGCCCAGCAGTTCTCGCCGGCCGTGGCCGAGCCCACGCCCGTGAACACTGTGCGTCAGCAGACCACCGACGAAACCCAGCGCGAGGTGGAGCTCAAGACCGAGACCAAGACATCGGACGAAGCCACCGAGAAGGCCGCCAAGGCGGTTGAAAAGGCCTTGGCCCAAGAGGTGGCCAAAGGCCTGGTGGAAGTGAAGGCCGAGGGCCAGAAGGTGGTGGTGCAGATGAACCCGCCCGTGGCACAAAACCCGGGTGCAGGGGGTGGCGCGGGTGAGAAGGGTGAGAAGACCGCCGGTGTGGTGCCCCAAGAACAACTGGAGATTTTTGCCAAGGTGGCCGAGGCACAGAGCCAGGTCACCGCCCAGGTGGAGGTGCGTCAGGCGCCGTCCGACAAACAAGCTTCGCCGGCCGGGGCCAATGCTTCCGGCAAGGCCGGCTCTGGCATGGACGATGCCGAAAAAGACGCTCAGTTTGAGCGCATCAAGAACGACCTCGCCAAAGAGATTGCAGCCGGTCAGGCGGAGGTCATGCGCGATGGCTCCAAGATTGTGATCCGCCTCGCGGAACAGGGCTCGTTCGTGTCCGGTCAGGCCGACCTACAACCCAGCTTCTTGCCCCTGCTTCAGAAGGTGGGCAAGACCATTGCCGATGGCAAGGGCAGCGTGAAGGTCGAAGGCCACACAGACAATGTCCCGGTCATCGAGAACCCCAAGTTCAAGTCGAACTGGGATCTCTCCGCGGCCCGTTCATCGGCCGTGGCGGACTTCCTCTCGGCTCGGGCAGGGGTGACCCCGAACCGAATCAGTGTGAGTGGCCATGCCGACACGCGGCCGGTGGACAACAACGCCACTCCCCAGGGGCGTGCCCGAAATCGTCGCATTGAGGTGATTGTCGACGGCTGACCCCTCGCCTGGGGCATGCGGCCCCAGCGTGGTGTTAAGGCGCGTCGGCACCTGCGGCGTCCGCCTCGGGCCTGCACTTCAGGTCGTACTTGTTGATCTTCTCAATGAGGGTGGTGCGCTGAACACTCAGCAGCCGGGCGGTCTTCGACACATTGCCGTCGGCCTGCTCCAAGGCCT
>CAZPRT010000087.1:0-5738 GCA_964589205.1 uncultured Bordetella sp.
CTGCGGCAGCGATCGAGTGCACTAGCCTCATTGGTATCTTGGTGGCCAACTTCTCACCGGCAAAAACGGCGGGCACGTCTGCGGAGTTGCTCGCAGCAATCGATTTTGCGATCGATAAGAACTACCCTGCTCGCGGCGAGTACACGGGGGAGGTCTGACCGCCGGCTATTTGTTAATGAGTTTTCCTTATAACCATCGGTCGCCGGAAAACTCTAGACTCGCCCTTGCTTTCACATAGAGCAGAACCAAGAGGAAGTTCACATTCATCACAGGAGTAACGACATGAAGACAAGCAATCGTTGGCTCAGCAGTCTGGCGCTCTCCCTCTGCCTGGGCCTCTCTGGCCTCGGTGTCTCTGCAGCAGACACCGAAAAGGCGGTCTATCACATTGATAACGCAGCCGTTCAGGCCACCAAGGCGCTGAGGAACATCCGTAACCATCTAGATACCGCTCCAAGCACCAAGATCGTGGTGGTTACACACGCAGAAGGAGTCGACTTCCTGTTTGACGGCGCGAAGGACCCCAAGAACCCCAACGTTGACTACGGGGCTTTGGTCTCCGCTCTCAAGGCCCGTGGTGTGCGGTTCGAAGTCTGCGAGATCACCCTCAAGAACAGAAATCTCAAGCGTGATCAGTTCAGCTTAGATGCCGAGTTCACCCCGTCTGGAGTCGCACGCGTCACGCAGTTACAAGTGCGTGAAGGCTTTGCGTACCTCAAACCATAGGTGCGAAAATTCATGGAGCGTCTCAGCGTGTCGGCAAAGCCAATCCTCCTCCTGGTTCTTGCGATCTGGATTACCAGCATCGCCAATGCTCAGGTACTCGATGCCATTCGGGGGCATGCCCTTCCTGGTTGCGGTAGCCTCGGTTGATATTCGATTGTCCACATGGCGGCCAGACCAACGTAAGGAAACCAATTGAACATCCATAGCCATTACGCAGATCTACTCAACGCAACCTATGAATCTATTCTGTTTGCTGATTGTTCTGGAATCATCCAATTTTGGAACCCAGGCTGTGAGCGGATGTTCGGATTTTCATCCGACGAGGCCATCGGACAAAGTCTCGACATCATCATTCCCGAGCGTTTACGAAAGGCGCACTGGAAAGGCTTTTTTGAAGCGGTGGAGCGCGGGGACACACTTCCGGGAAGGCGTCCAGCGCGAACAAAGGCTCTTTCCCGAGATGGCGGCGTCATCTATGTAGAAATGAGCTTTGCCATGGCACACAACGCAAACGGATCTGTCATTGGGTCTGTAGCGGTTGCTCGACCAGACCAGCACCAAAGTAAAAATGGAGGGCCACAGACCTCTGCAGAGAATAAATGTCCATTCTCCACGTAGCGTGTTTTGGGGTGGCGCAACCGCTCTTTTGCTGCCCTGTTTGCAGGCATAGTGGAGCGACTCCCCGTATCCCAGAGAATCCGTTGAAACATCGAGAAACTCGGGAAGCAGCGGAAGCGCTCATAGGGCCTGTACCCCGAAAGAAATGCCTTATGACCGAAGGGCCATTGGCAGGTTGAGCAACAGGTTCTGTGGCTTGACTCGCAGGCGGTTCTCCTCATCCATGGCGATCGCCATGTAAACGGGCCTCCCCGCCACCCGTTGCAGCATGTCGGTGGGGTCGGCGAAGTCGAGTCGAAAGAGCACCAACAAGCGGCGCAGCCGATCGGCATCCACGGACTTTCCCAGGTAGAGGTCGTTGAGAATCGCCGTCGACTGCACATCGAGACCGAGATGCCAGGCCCACTGCTCATCGTCAATGGCGCCCACGGTGGCCACCTGCACCTTCGCATGCAGAAGGTGTTGCACCCAACGCTCAATCAGATGGCAAATGGCGGCTGCCGCAGGCTGCCCCCAGTTGAGAACAACTGCCATGTCAAAGGCCTCGGTGTCACGCCAATACCGCTGCGCATTGTCTTCTGCGAGCACATCAAGGTTTCCTTGAGAGACCGACACACCCCCTTTCTTAAGCAATTGCCCCAAGGCCCCATAGCCTGGGGACTGGGCGCGTTGCTCGAGGGTCAGGCTGTCGGCGGCCAGAAGGCTGGTCTGCTCATGCAATGTGACCGTCTGGGCCCGAAAGAACATTTCCCCTACCCGCGCCTGGATCCCACTGACGGATTGCCCCAGCACATGACGCACCAAGACCTGGGTGATGTCGTCCACCAGCACTGGTGGGAAATCGATGCGGCCATCCTGGAAAAATGCCTTGTAGTTGGCCTCTAGCGTCGGGGCCGTGAGAAGGCGATCTCGAAATCGAAGCCAGACGCGGTAGTTGTCCGCCACATCCTGATTCTGAATCTTGGCGAGTGACTCCGAGGAAATGGCGGCCCTGGGTGTCTCACTCAACCGACCAAAAATCTCACGCTCGGTTTCGCAGGATGTCTCGACCGGAGCGAGTTCGGGCCGTTGAAGCCGGTGGGACAGAAAAGCATCCGTCACCACCAGTTGGTTTTGTTCGTTAATCTTTAGGAGTTCGTAGCCGCAACTCGGCCAGAGCACCGTCAATTGACCCGCTCCAAAAGGGCCTCATATTTTCGGCAGGTCCATGTCCGCTCACCCAGGACGAGCTCTCCCGAGGAGGGGTTGAAACGAATGGGAGGCCTCGTGTCTCCCGCCTCATAGGCACGCCAGGCACCGGACTCCTCCCGAAAGGCATACGAGACCCCCTTGAACTGAAGGCTCGTGGGCGTCATCTCCATCTCGGCCTCATCCGGCCCCTGGCAATTGAACGCGAGGTTGCGCTGCACGCAGCCTGTCTGTGTCAACACGGCAACCACGGCAGCCGCAGCCCAAAGAGGCCGTGGCATCAGTGCAGCCTGCCAACGCACCAACGGGCTCACGGCGCGCCCTGCTCCCGGAGGTATTGATCCATGATGTCGTCGAAAGAGGCATCGGGCATCAAGCCCAGCCCAGCCGCGCGGCTTGCCTTGAGTTGGCTGGGCCAACCGCCAACAATTCGCACAACCGTGGGGTCTGGCGCCCAGTCGAGCAGGCCATGGGCCTTGGGGCCGGCCTTTCTCAACAGGGTGTCGGCCATCGCCCCCACCGTGGTGGTGAGCGAGGGAAGGTTCATGGCCGTCAGTGGCCCCCATTCATCGTCAGAGGCCTGTGCCGCACGAATCAACCCGTTGATGCTTGTCGATGGCGATGACAACGCCACCCGCGTGTCGGGATTCACAGGCACCTGAGCCCGAACACCCGCCAATGGCTCGCGAATCATTCCCGAGAGAAACCCGGAGGCCGCACCATTGGGCCGACCTGGCCGGACGCTAACAGTCATTAGTCGCACGGCTCTGGCCTTGATGAAGCCCTTGCGGCCGAAGTCGGCCATCAACTGCTCGCCAATAAACTTCTGAATGCCGTAGCTGCTCTGGGGTGTGGGCAGCGTGTCGTCATCGACCGTCACACCCTCCCAAGACTCACCCGTCCGACGGCCAAAGACAGCCACGGAGCTCGCAAACACCACCGTGGGCGTCCTTCCGGAAGCCCGACAGGCCTGAAGAAGTTCGATCGTGGCCTGCAGGTTGCTCGACATTCCCAGGTCGAAGTTGGCTTCGCATTCCGCGCTCACTGCGGCGGCCAAATGAAACACCAGATCCACCTCAGGGCCCGGCAGGCCATCTCGCAGCACGCTTTCAAGCGACCCTTTTAGAAAGTGAACCCTTGAATCGGCCTGGAGAGCCACCGGTGGCTCATTGAAGTCTGTGAGCACAAGCCGACCAATGCTTCGGGCTGGTCCACCCCCGACCGAGAGTTCGCCCGCCTTGAGCAAAGCGGCCGCCAGCCTTGCACCAAGAAAACCGCTGCCGCCTGTGATGAAAATGTTCATCCAGAAAGTATTACAGAAAGCAATTTCCAAAGAGCCCAGCGACGACCTGCTCTAACATGCGGCGATGCGTCCAGAGAATGTTGCCCTGACGGGCGCCAGCGGAACGATCGGTGCCGCAACCAAGAAGGCGTTGGTGTCCCAAGGCCACCGTGTCCTAACGCTCGGCCGCGAGGCCTTTCACGGTGAGGACCAGTTGTGCCATCAACTGCGGGCCCATGACGTCTCTGCGGTGGTGTCTTGCATGGCCTCTCGAACGGGCACCAAGGCTGACGCCTGGCGAGTAGACCATCAGGCGCAATCGATGCTCCTCAAGGCCTGTCTAGAGGCGGGGGTAAGGCAGTTCGTGCTGCTCTCGGCCATCTGTGTTCAGCGGCCACGGCTGCACTTTCAACACGCAAAACTGGCCTTCGAGCGTGAGTTGATGGCCTCGCCACTCGACTGGAGCATTGTGCGCCCCACGGCCTTCTTCAAATCCCTGAGCGGCCAGCTCTCGAGGGTGCAGCGCGGCAAACCGTTTCTGGTCTTCGGAGATGGAACGCTTACCGCCTGCAAGCCCATTGCCGATGATGACCTGGCAGAGTTCCTGGTCGGCTGCTTGAATCAGCCAGAGCGGTCTCGCAAGATTCTTCCTGTGGGTGGGCCCGGAGAGGCGCTGACGCCACGTGATCAGGCAGCGCTATTGGCGCAGATCCTGGGGCGCCCAGTGCCCATTCGACGGGTGCCGCCTGGGCTACTGCTCTGGGTCTCGCGCGCACTGCACATGCTGGGCAAAGTCTTCCCAGGTCTCGAGGCCAAGGCGGAATACACGCGCATCGGGCATTACTACGCGACCGAGTCGATGCTGCTGTGGAATGAGGAGACGAAGTCCTACGATGCAGACGCAACACCGAGCCATGGCGTGGTCACGCTGGAGAACCACTACCGCGCTGTCTTGCGCCAGAGCGGCCTTACTTTGAGAAACAACCGGTAGGCATGTTCCATGAGGCCAATGGCGCCTGGAAACTGTGCCATGGCGGCCAGCCAACGCCACCTGGGCAACTCCTTCCAGACTTCGACAAAGGCAGCAGCCCCGCTGACCAATTCTCCATCGGGCCGGCGAACATGAAACCGAGCAATGGCGGCCTCCGGCACCAGGCCAGGCCCGAGTTCATCTGCGCTCACTTTGGTGACATCGAGCCAACAGATGCCATCGCCACCGGGGCTGCTTTGATAGGACGTGATTTCGGCCCGGCACACGGGACAGCCGCCGTCAAAGTAGACACTGAGTTTTCCTGGGGCGGACTCGAGTTCGGCTGTGCTCATAATGAACGCTGATGATGCCACTGCATTCCACACAAAGACCACAGCCAGCCAGCTGAAATCGACCATGGCGAGCCACACACCCCTCATCAAGGCCTTCAGCACCGATCAATTCGAGCTGCCACTGCCGCAAGGGCACCGTTTCCCCATGGTGAAGTATCGACGGCTGCGCGAGTCTTTGAATGCGTTGGAGCAGGTTGAGGTCTGCCCGCCACCGGCCGCCACCGACGAGCAGCTCATGCTCTGCCACGATGCCGACTACGTGCGCCAACTCTGCACAGGGCAGCTCGATGACCAAGCGATGAGAAGAATTGGATTTCCCTGGTCCGCCGCAATGGTAGAGCGCTCGCGGCGTTCGGTGGGCGCCACCCTTGCGGCATGTGAAGAGGCCTATGGATCGGCGCCCGGTGTGGCCTTCAACCTGGCCGGTGGAACCCATCATGCGCACCGCAACTTTGGGTCTGGCTTTTGCTGCTTCAACGATGCTGCAGTGGCCTGCCACTGGATGCAGAAGAACCATGCTGGACTGCGCGTGGCCATCATTGATCTCGATGTTCACCAGGGCGACGGCACTGCCACCATCCTGGCGGGTCATCCGAACACC
>CAZPRT010000088.1:0-5363 GCA_964589205.1 uncultured Bordetella sp.
CCGGCGTCTCCCGCGGATCCAGTCGAGGCGCCGCCGCCACCGGTCGCGCCAGCAGCAGAGCCCTCAGCCTCCACGAGGCCCAACAGGCTGCCCTCACTCACCTTGTCTCCCACCTTCACATCCAACCGACTCAACACCCCACCGTGCGAGGCCGGAATCTCCATCGAGGCCTTGTCCGACTCCACCGTGATCACACTCTGCTCCGGCCTCAAGACATCCCCAGCCTTCACCAAGACCTCAATAACCTCCACCTCCTTGAAATCCCCAATGTCCGGTACCCGCAACTCCATCGTGGCCATGGTCTGTGTCCTCTCTTAGGCGAATGCAGGGTTGATTCGATCGGCCTGGATGCCCAGGCTCGAGATGGCATCCTGCACCTGCTTGGGCTTGACCTTGCCGTCTTGCATGAGGCTGTACAAAGCGGCCACGGCCACGTAACGACGGTCGACCTCGAAGAACTCCCGAAGCTTTGCGCGGCTGTCGGAGCGGCCAAAGCCATCGGTGCCCAAGACCGTGTAGCGCCGCCCCTCGGGCATGAAGGGACGAATCTGGTCCGCGAAGGTCTTCATGTAGTCGGTGGCGGCCACCACAGGGCCCTCGTGGCCTTGCAGCTGCTGGGTCACAAAGGGCACCCTCGGCGTGTCGGTCGGATGGAGCAAGTTGTGGCGCGCCACATCCAGCCCCTCTCGACGCAGTTCGTTGAAGCTCGGGCAACTCCAGACATCCGATGCAATGCCGAACTGCTCCGCAAGAATGCGGGCGCCCGCCTGCACCTCACGCAGGATCGTGCCGCTGCCCAGCAGTTGAACCCGGAGCTTGGCCTTGGCCTCGCCCACCTGCTCCAGCAGGTACATGCCCTTGAGAATCTCTTGCTCCGTGCCCTTGCGCAGGCCAGGGTGTGCATAGTTCTCGTTCATGAGGGTGATGTAGAAAAAGACGTCTTCCTGGTTCTGAACCATGCGCTCCAGGCCGTTGTGCAGGATCACTGCCACCTCATGGGAGAAGGTGGGGTCGTAAGAGACGCAATTCGGAATGGCCGATGCAAAGATCTGGCTGTGCCCATCCTCGTGCTGAAGTCCCTCGCCATTGAGGGTGGTGCGGCCAGCCGTGCCACCGAGCAGAAAGCCTCTTGCCCGCATGTCGCCGGCCGCCCAGGCCAGGTCACCCACGCGCTGCAGGCCAAACATGGAGTAGTAAATGAAGAAGGGAATCATGATGCGGTTGTTGGTGGAGTACGACGTGGCCGCCGCAATCCATGAGCTCATGCCGCCAGCCTCATTGATGCCCTCCTGAAGGATCTGGCCCTTGATGTCTTCGCGGTAGTACATGACCTGGTCGCGGTCGACCGGCTCGTACTTCTGACCTTCGATGGAATAGATGCCAATCTGGCGAAAGAGCCCCTCCATGCCAAAGGTGCGGGCCTCATCGACCAGAATGGGCACGATCCGGGGGCCCAGGCTCTTGTCGCGCAAGAGCTGTGTCAGGCAGCGCACATAGGCCTGGGTGGTGGAGATCTCCCGGCCCTCGGCCGTGGCTTCGAGCACGGGGGCGAAGACATCCAGCCCAGGCACCTCCAGCGCCTCATCGGCCTTCATACGACGATGCGGCAGCGGGCCACCGAGCGCTTCCCGACGCTCCTTCATGTAGCGCATCTCGGGCGAATCATCAGAAGGCTTGAGCAAGGGCACCTCGGGCAATTGCTCATCCGAGATTGGAATGCCAAAGCGGTCCCGGAACTCCCGAATCGACTGGTCATCAAGCTTCTTGGTTTGATGGGCAGTGTTGCGGCCCTCCATGACCTTGCCCATGCCAAAGCCCTTGATGGTCTTGACGAGGATGACCGTGGGCTGGCCCTTGTGGCGCACGGCCGCCGAAAAGGCTGAATAGATCTTGTGTGGATCGTGGCCACCACGATTCAGGCGCCAGATGTCATCGTCGGACATCTTGGAGACCATCTCCAGCAGTTTGGGATGCTTGCCAAAGAAGTGCTTGCGCACGTAGGCGCCGTCGTTGGCCTTGTAGTTCTGATACTCGCCATCGACCGTGTCCATCATGACCTTCTTCAGGATGCCGTCGTGATCAACCGCCAGAAGGGGATCCCAGTAGCCGCCCCAGATGACCTTGATCACATTCCAGCCGGCCCCACGGAAATCGCTCTCGAGTTCCTGAATGATCTTACCGTTGCCACGAACGGGGCCATCGAGCCTCTGCAGGTTGCAGTTGACCACGAAGATGAGGTTGTCGAGCTGCTCACGGGCGGCCAGTCCAATGGCGCCCATCGACTCAGGCTCATCCATCTCGCCATCGCCACAGAAGGCCCAGACCTTGCGCTCAGCCGTGTCCGCGAGATCACGCGCATGGAGATACTTCAGGAAGCGTGCCTGGTAGATGGCCATGATCGGGCCGAGCCCCATCGAGACGGTGGGGAACTGCCAGAACTCGGGCATGAGTTTGGGATGTGGATAGCTCGAGAGCCCTCCACCATCGACCTCACGACGGAAACGGTTGATCTGGTCTTCGGTGAGGCGGCCTTCGAGGAAGGCCCTGGCATAGATGCCGGGGGAGGAGTGCCCTTGAATGAAGAGAAGATCCTGGCCCTTGGGGTGATTCGGCCCCTTCCAGAAGTGATTAAAGCCAATGCCCAGCATGTTGGCCAGCGAGGCAAAGCTTGAGATGTGGCCGCCGAGGTCGCCATCGGCGCGATTGGCCCGGACCACCATGGCCATCGCATTCCAACGCATCCATGAGCGAAGGCGCTCCTCGTGCTCCAGGTTGCCCGGGCAGTGTTCTTCCAGTGCTGTTGGAATGGTGTTGACGTAGGCCGTTGCGCCCGAGAAGGGCACCAGTCCGCCGGAGCGACGGGTCCTGTCGATCAGGGCCTCCAACAAGAACTGCGCCCGATCAGGCCCCTCAGCCTGGATCACAGCCTCGAGCGCGGAGAGCCATTCCTGCGTCTCTTGAGGGTCGGTGTCGGCTGTGGTGTTGATCAGTTGGCTGACATGCGGGGGCAGCGTGGACATGGCAATCGACTCCTTGACGTAGACAACGCATTCTTGACCCAGTCGCAACGGTTTGCAATGGATTTTCCGCTATGCGGCATAGCATTCCGCATTAAGAAACAAAGGCCAGAAAGCCCCTCGTACACTTGAATCATGTTCAAGCGCCGAACCAGCACGCAGGAGGAGCTCTCTCGGGAAATTGCCTTTCGCCGGGCCATGGAGAACTCCATGCCCACCGGCATGCGGGTGATCGACATGACCGGCCGCATCAGCTACGTGAACCCCGCCTTCTGCCGAATCGTGGGCCTGACCCAGGACGAGCTTCTTGGGCAGGTGCCGCCCTACAGTTACTGGCCGCCCGAGGAGACGGAGCTCCACCGGCTCAACATCAAGAAGCTGCTGGCTGGCGAGATTGCCGGCCTCAATAGCCAGATCAACGTCATGCATCGGGACGGCACGCGGCTCATCTGCCGCATGTACACCTCTCCCCTGCAGGACGCAGCGGGCAACCAGGTGGGCTGGATGAGTTCCATCACGGACATCACAGAGCCAAGCCGTATTCGCGCCGAGCTGGCCCTGGCCCAGGAGCGCTTCATCACCGTGCTGCAATCCCTGGATGCGGCCGTATCGGTCGCAGCGGCCGAGCCCTCCGAAGAACTCCTCTTTGCCAATGAGGCCTACCGCAAATGGTTTGGTGACGAGCTCGGAACGGGGCACCGGCCATTCACACGCGCCTCACGCTCGCCTTGGGCCGACAGCCGAGAGCTCTTCAATGCGATCGTGCAGCGTTGGTTTGATGTTCGGGTTCGCAGCATCCAGTGGGTCGATGGGCGCGTGGTGCAGATGGTGGTCGCCACCGACATCACGCAGCGCCGCCTGGCCGAGGAAAACCAGCGCCTTCAGTACCAACGCATTCAGCAGACATCACGCCTGATCAATATGGGCGAAATGGCCTCTTCCCTGGCCCACGAGCTCAATCAGCCCCTGACCGCCATTGCGAACTACACCATGGGAGCCTCGGCCCGCATTCGTGCTGCGCAGTCCCGTGGGGAGGTCCTGAGCCCGGATGAGCTCATGGAGATGCTCTCCAAGACCGCCCAGCAGGCCGAGCGGGCGGGCAAGGTCATTCGGCGAATCCGTGGCTTCGTCAAGCGCAGCGACCCCATTCGGAAGCTCGTCGACCCCTCCGCCATCCTGACCGAGGCACTGGGCTTGGCGGAGATTGATGCGCGTGGCCTTGGCGTGGAGATCCAGCAGCATGTCTCGCAAGACCTGCCGCAGATTTATGTCGATCCCATTCTCATTGAGCAGGTCTTGATCAACCTGCTCAAGAACGGGGTGGAATCCATGCGTGACACGGATGAGCGCCTGCTCGAGGTGACCGTGGAGCAGACGGGCAGCATGATCGTCTTTGTGGTGGCCGACCGAGGCTCCGGCGTGGCCGATGAAATACGAGAGCGGCTCTTCGACTCCTTCTACACCACCAAGACCGAAGGCATGGGCATGGGCCTGAACATCTGCCGGTCTATCATTGAGGGGCACCGAGGGCGACTCTGGTTTGAAGACCGGCCCAATGGTGGGAGTCGGTTTTGTTTTTCAATTCCCCTCGACGTGGCCCAGGCCCTCGACGAGTCGGACCAGGAGGAACTGGAATGAATGAGTTGGTCTACGTGGTCGACGACGATGAAGCCGTGCGAGATTCGCTGCGCTGGCTTCTGGAGGGGCATGGCTTTCGGGTCACCAGCTTTGAGTCTGGCGAGCGTGTGCTCGACCACCTCAGCAAGGGGCACAGCAGCCAACGTGCGGTCATGATCGTGGACGTTCGCATGCCCGGGATGACCGGGACCGAGCTCCACGAGGCCCTCCTCAAAAAGGGACTCCACCTGCCCATCATCTTCATCACCGGTCACGGCAATGTGCCCATGGCTGTCGACAGCATGAAAAAGGGCGCCATGGATTTCCTGGAAAAGCCGTTTAATGATGAGCAGCTCTGTGCCCTGGTGGCCAAGGCCTTTGAACGGCTCAAAGACTCGGGGGAGCGGGAGGACGAGGCCCGTCGTGCCAAGGAGTTGCTCGAGCGGCTCACCCCCCGAGAGGCGCAGGTGCTCGATCGAATCGTGGCTGGTCGTCTCAACAAGCAGATCGCAGACGACCTCAACATCAGCATCAAAACGGTGGAGGCCCACCGGGCCAACATCATGGACAAGATCGAGGCCCGCACGATGGCAGACCTCATGAAGACGGCGCTTCAGGCGCAGGCCTCCTGATCCGAGTGCTATACTCGCGCTCTTGTTTTGACGCGTGCGGCTGTAGCTCAGTTGGATAGAGTACCTGGCTACGAACCAGGGGGTCGTGGGTTCGAAT
>CAZPRT010000089.1:0-5235 GCA_964589205.1 uncultured Bordetella sp.
GGTCGATGATGTCCTCGTCGGGCACCTGAATCTCGAGCACGACATCGATTCCGACCTGTGCAGTTCGCATGGCCTCGGCCTGCGGGATCGTTCTTGGGAAGCCGTCGAAGAGGTAGCCGGCCTGGCAGTCGGGCTGCTGCAGGCGCTCCTTCACCAGATTGATGATGATGTCGTCGCTCACCAGGCCGCCACTGTCCATCACTTTCTTGGCCGCGATGCCGAGCGGCGTTCCCGCCTTCACGGCAGCACGCAGCATGTCTCCGGTGGAAATCTGCGGGATGGCGAAGTGCTCTTTGATGAGATTGGCTTGTGTGCCTTTCCCAGCCCCAGGCGGGCCCAATAGAATCAGCCGCATTGTTGGTCTCCCGCTGTCGTTATTGTCGTGGACGAATTATAGAGATGCTTTGAGGATCGCCCGCATGCGTTCGAGGTCCTCGGGCGTGTCGACCCCGGGCGGTGGCGGGGTTTCCAGCAGGAATGTCGCAATGCGGTGGCCGCGATGCAGCCAGCGCAATTGTTCCAGTTGCTCCATGGCCTCCAGGCCGCAGGGGCCCCATCTCCAGAAGTCGGACAGGGGGCCTGCCCGGTAGGCATAGAGCCCAAGGTGACGGAGCACCCGGGCGGGCGGCGCTTCAGAGGGGGATGGGTCTCGCCAGAATGGGATCGGCGCCCTGGAGAAGTAGAGGGCCATGCCGCTCTGATCGCAGACCGCCTTCACCTGGTTCGGATTGCAGATGTCCTCTTGTGACATCGGTGTGACCGCGGTGGAGACAGACGCCTGGGGATGGGACTGAAGGGCCTGGGCCGCGAGCCGCAGGGCCTCTGGCGGCATGAGGGGCTCATCGCCCTGGAGGTTCACCACCAGCTGGGCTGGCTCGGCGCCGAGCAGCGCCACGGCCTCCGCGAGTCGATCCGTGCCGCTGGCATGGTCTGCCCGGGTGAGGATGCTCTCGACTCCTGCCTTGTGCACGGCTTGGGAGATGGCCTTGGAGTCGGTGGCCACCACCACGCGTGCGGCGCCCGCCGACTGCGCCACCTTTGCCACACGCACCACCATGGGCTCTCCGGCCAGGTCGGCCAGGGGCTTGCCGGGCAGGCGCCCAGCGCCCATGCGGGCCGGAATCAGCACCCAGAAATTCGGTTCAGCCGCTGTTTTGCTCAATCGGTGTCGGGCGTGGCCACGTGGAAGGTGGGCACATCGATCGCCTCTTGCACCAGCAGGTGAGGAATGCCATCGACGATGGGATACCCGAGCCTCTCGGCCTCGCAGACCAGCAGGCCACGCGGCGTGTCGTGCTGAAGGGGTCCGCGGCACTGCGGGCAGACCAAGACGTCAAGAAGTTTGGAGTCCATGCCGCATCTTAAGACGATTGTGGACCTCCAGCAGGCTGTCCTCGAAGAGACGGTGGCGCTGGGCCACGGCCCACCACTCGACACCCGCCAGCTCCGGGTGCTCGAAGGATCGTCTGGCAAAAAACTTCACCGCGTCTTTTTCCGTCATGAGCAGCACGGGGGCCTGACCAGTCCATGGTCGAAGCAGACCGATGGCGGCGTCCTCCAGCAGCGCTGCGGGTGCATGGTCGTCGAGGCAGGCAGTGCCCACGAGCCGCACATGATGCCGCCGCAGGTAGTCGAAGAACGGGTCGGGCCGAGCAATGCCTGCAAGGGCCACGACCGGTCGGTCGTCGGCGATTCGCCAGGCGCGTGCTGCATCGAGAAACTCGATGGTCTCGCTCACGATGCGATCGCCCTCTCGGCGGGGCCGCGCGAGCGCCACGCTCATGAGGCCCAGCTTGCCGATCTCCGGCGGCGGCTGAATGGGTGCGATGAGTCGGGCCACGCCTTCGACGGGCGCGCCATCTCGCAGGACCACAAAGTCGGGCCGGTGGTCCGACGATGGGGGCCACGACTGTCGCAGGGGCCCCAGTGGCAGCAGCCAGCCATTGCCATGGAGCCGGTCATCGATGACGAGCACCCGAACATGCGGCCGAATGCTCGTCTGCGACAGGCCATCGTCGAGGATGAACAGGTTGACCTCGGGCCGAACCGCCAACAAGGCCTGGGCGGCGGCCCATCGATCAGCGGCCACGGCCACTGGACAGTTCGATCGCCAGGCCAGCAGCCAAGGCTCATCGCCCACCTCATCGGGAGACCACTGGCCCAGTGCATCGGGCAGCAAGATTCTCGGCGCGTCATCGACCACAACCCGGCCGGCGCCGCGACTCAGGATGCCGGGGCGCCAACCGCTTTGCGCAAGCCCAATCGCAAAGGCCAAGCAGGTGGGGGTCTTGCCGGCGCCACCCACAATCCAGTTGCCCACGGCCAGGACCGGCCGCGCAGGGTCCTCCGGCGCGTTAGACTGCTTCATGAGGCGAACGGTGCTCACGAGGCTCGTGACAAAGGTCAGGGGCCAGGCCACGGGGGTCCAGACCAGCCTGAAGAGAAGGTTTGCAAGCGCAGACTTCAGCGAACGGCCCCGTTGAGGGAACCAACTTGTCCACAGCCTGGACTTGAACCACGCGGTGACGGCCGAGCTTGTGGATAACTCTGTGGACATGCTGGCAACGCCTCCTGACACCCTGAACAACACAAGGCCAAAGTTTATGGTAAGAAACCTGCACGCGTCGGACCCGGGCGCCTCACCGCAGAATTTTGATCACAAAATTACTAAATAAATCAGATGTTTAGAACGTTTAAGCTGGCAGTTCTGCCGGTCGTTATCCCGAAGCCCTTGAAACATGGCGATTGGAGGGTCTCGCAGCACGTGCCTGCGCGGCTTGTGGAGAAGTCGCCGGCCAGGAGGGGTTGATTTGGAGGAAATCCTCTCCGTTCGGGCCTTCAATCGGCTGGTGGCGCAGTCCTTGTCCAGGCAGTTCCCCAGCGTGCGAATTGTGGGCGAGGTGGCCCAGCTCACCGTGGCCGCCAGCGGCCACAGCTACCTGACCCTGCGAGACGCCCAGGCCAGCCTCCGGGCCGTCTTGTTTCGTGGGGATGCGGCCGGCCTCGGCTGCCAGCCCACGGAGGGCCAGATGGTCGAGGTGCTCGCGAGTGCTGGGCTGTACGAGCCTCGGGGTGACTTTCAGATTCGAATCGTGGGCATGAAGCCTGCCGGCCAGGGAAGCCTCTATGAGGCATTTCTGCGCCGAAAGGCCCTGCTCACGGCCGAGGGGCTGTTCGACGAGTCGCGCAAGCGGGCCCGCCCGGCGCACCTGCAGACCATCGGGGTGGTGACCTCCACGTCCGGCGCCGCCATTCGGGACTTCCTCGTCACCCTGGGCCGAGAGGCCCCCCAGCTGCGGGTCGTCGTGTTCTCATCGTTGGTGCAGGGCCCCGATGCGCCCCGGCAGCTGGTGGAGGCCATCGGCCGGGCTGCAGCCCACCGCACGCCCGAGGGCGCGCCCCTCGATGCCCTGGTGCTCACCCGCGGTGGTGGAAGCCTCGAGGACCTCTGGGCCTTCAATGAAGAGGCTGTGGTCCGGGCCTTCGTGGCTTTTCCGGGCCATCGGGTCGCAGGTGTGGGCCATGAGACCGACACCAGCCTCGTGGATTTCGCGGCCGATCACCGTGCGGCCACCCCCACCGCCGCGGCCGAGTGGCTGGCCGCCTCCAGTGTCGCCTTGCGGCGTCGGATGGAGGACGCCCATGCACGCGCCCAAAAGGCCATCGTCTTGCTCTGCCGTGTCTCGCAGCAGCGGCTCGACCTCGCTGCCCGAGGCCTCGTGCACCCGAGGGACCGCATGGCCCAGCACCGACTGCGCATGGGTACTGCTGCAAATCGAATGCGTCTGGCCCTGCGGCATGCGATGCGCCTGCGACAAGGCCAGGCCCAACAGGCATCGATGCGCCTGGCGGCCCTCAATCCAGAGGCGGTGCTGGCCCGCGGCTATGCAATGGTCCTGGACAATCAGGGCGTGCCCGTCACCAGCGCAGCTCAGTTGCAGGTGGGGATGTCGGTGGCCCTGAGTCTGCGCGATGGCACGGCGCAGGCTGATGTCACGGCAGTTCAGCCCAGCACGGCACCCAAATCTCCCAAGGCTTGAGCGGTTAAGGCCGCTCACGCGTCCCAGTACTGACCAGATCGATTAAGCTTCGTCCTGGTCAAACCACCCCCACAAACCATCCCACTTCGAGGAGAAACCTTTCATGGAACATGTCCTGCCAACGCTGCCTTACGCCATGGATGCCCTGGCGCCACACATCTCCAAAGAAACCCTTGAGTTCCATTACGGCAAGCATCACCAAACGTATGTCACCAACCTGAACAACCTGATCAAGGGCACCGAGTTCGAGTCGCTCGGTCTGGAGGACATCGTTCGCAAGTCGAGCGGCGGCATCTTCAACAATGCAGCCCAGGTTTGGAACCACACGTTTTATTGGAATGGCCTCGCACCCAAGGCCGGCGGAGCGCCCACGGGCGATCTGGCCAAGGCCATCGATGCCAAATGGGGCAGCTTCGATGCCTTCAAGGAGGCCTTCAACAAGAGCGCCGTGGGCAACTTTGGGTCGAGCTGGACATGGCTGGTGAAGAAGGCCGATGGCAGCCTGGACATCGTCAACACGAGCAACGCCGCCACACCGCTGACCACCACGGACAAGCCCTTGCTCACCTGTGACTTGTGGGAGCATGCCTACTACATCGACCACCGCAATCGCCGCCCCGATTACCTCAACGGCTTCTGGGCCTTGGTGAACTGGGACTTCGTGGCGAAGAACGCCGCCTAAAAAAGAGCCGGCCCCGCGCCCCGCCTTCGCGTGGGGCGTCTTTTTTCAGCGCCAAGGCGGCCGGTTGCTGCCCATCGGCGGAAGCCCCTCGATTCGCCGGCCTGGTCCCAGACCGCGGTCTTGAAACCAGCCGTCGGCCATCTCCAGGGCATACAGGGCTGGTGCAGCAGCGCAGTGCGGGGTTTCGGTGCGTGGAGCCATCGACTCCACGTTGATGATGGCCCCGCGGGCATCCACGAAGGCCACAGCCAGTGGCAGCGGGGTGTTCTTCATCCACATACAGATTGGCGCCGCCCGCTCGAAGACAAACAGCATGCCGTGGTTGTCGGCCAGATGCTCCCGGAACATCAGGCCCCGGGCCCGCTGATCGGGTGTGGCGGCGACCTCTGCCTGCACAGTGAAGGCGCCCAGCCGCAAGGGGATGGTGTCCCTGGCCATGGCACTGGCGGCGGACAAGATCATGGCCGCGAGGGCCCCCGCGGCCAGCCGGCTCACCCGGACGATCCGGCTCAA
>CAZPRT010000090.1:0-5008 GCA_964589205.1 uncultured Bordetella sp.
ATACTCTAAACTATTGATTTATATGTAATTTTATTCGAAAAATAGAGAGAATACAAAATTACGAATGCGCTGCTCTACCATCTGAGCTACACCGGCACAGTGCAAGGGCCCCATTTTAGAGGAAGTTAGCCCAAGCCCTTTGGCAGCGGGAAACGAATGGTCTCCTCGGCGCCAGGAAGGCGCCTCACGGCTGTGGCGCCAAGGCCCTTCACCGCAGTCACAAGCCCTTGCACCAGGGCCTCGGGCGCAGACGCGCCTGCCGTGATGCCCACGCGCTGCTTGCCATCCAACCAGGCCGGATTGAGTTCCTCTGCGCCATTCAACAGATAAGCCGGCACCCCGTGCCGCTCTGCAACCTCTCGGAGCCGATTGGTATTTGAGCTGGTCTTGCTGCCCACCACCAGCACCACATCCACCTGCCCGGACATTAACTTCACCGCATCCTGGCGATTCTGAGTGGCATAACAAATGTCGCTGACCTTCGGGCCCCGAATCTCGGGGAAACGCTTCTGCAACTCCCGGACCACCGAGTCGGTGTCATCCATCGAGAGCGTGGTCTGCGTGACATAGGCGAGGCGGTCCGGCGTACGAACCTCGAGCCGCCGGGCCTGTTCCTCGTCCTCTACCAGATAAATGCCGGAGTCGAGCTGGCCCATGGTCCCCTCCACCTCTGGGTGACCTGCATGGCCAATCATCACCACTTCCATGCCCTCTGCTGCCAGCTTGCGAACCTCGACATGGACTTTGGTCACGAGCGGACAAGTGGCATCAAACACCTCCAGCTCACGGGCAGTGGCGTGGTCTCGAACCATTCGAGAAACACCGTGTGCGCTCATGATCACGCGGGCTCCCAGTGGGACTTCATTGAGGTCTTCCACAAAGATTGCCCCTTTGGCACGAAGGTCGCTCACCACGTGGTCGTTGTGAACGATCTCATGCCGCACATAAATGGGCGCGCCAAACTTGGACAGGGCCCGCTCCACAATCTCGATGGCCCGATCCACACCCGCACAAAAGCCGCGTGGCTCGGCCAGAACGATTTCAACGTCACTGGAATTCGACATGGTCAGAGCACCCCAATCATTTGAACTTCGAACCGCAGCGGCTGCCCCGCCAACGGGTGGTTGAAATCGAAGAGGGCGCCGTCGCCCTCCCAGCCCTTGAACACGCCAGCAAACCGCCCCCCGTCCGGGGTGGGGAACTCGAGCAGGTCCCCCGGCTCAAGTGGGTCCGCTGGATCGGCATGGGCCTCAATGAGTTGACGTGCCACCAACTGAAGAAGGTCTGGATTGCGCGGCCCAAAGGCGTCGTCTGGGCCAAGGTCGTAGGACCGTGTCTCCCCCTCTTGCAAGGCAAGTAGGCATCGTTCCAGACCCGGCGCAAACTGACCTGCACCGAGCTGCAGCGTGGCCGGGCTTGCCTCAAAGGTGCTCAGGTACACCCGGCCGACATCCGGATCCGAGAGCCGGTAGTGAAACGTCACGTGGGAATCGCTCTTCACGTGAACGTTTGGCGAATGGTTTGAACTCAGCGGGCTTTGCATAGTGGGATTTTACGCACCGGACTCCCCCACATGCACCCAGCCGCCAGCCGCCCATCCAGGCCCTCCAAACCCAACACCGACCAGCCCAGAGAGAAATTGCTGCAGCGTGGCCCCGCCAGCCTCACGGATGGAGAGTTGCTCCGAATCCTGATTGGCTCGGGCAGCGGCCAGGCCAGTGGCGCGGACCTCGCCGATCGCCTGCTCGAGAGGCTCGGGGGGCTTCCCGCGGTCTTGGCTGCGCCCGCAGCCCAATTGCTCGCCATTCCAGGGCTCGGGCCTGCAAAGGTGGCTGCAATTGGTGCCGCGGCCGAGAGTGCCCGTCGGGCAGCGGACAGCCCCGCCCTCGGAGCGCCCCTCTCCAGCCCCATGGACTTGGCGCCATGGCTTGTGGCCCATCTGGCGGCAAGGCCACACGAGATCTTTGGGGCCGCCTTTCTCGACTCTCGTAAGCGATTGATTCGAATAGAAGAATTATTTCGAGGCAGCCTCACCCAAACCAGCATCTACCCACGGGAGGTGGTCAGCCGAGCCCTTCAGTTCAATGCGGCCTGCCTCATCATCTTTCACAACCACCCCTCCGGGCTGGCCCAGGCCAGTCTGGCCGACATCCGCCTGACCACCACGCTGCGCAGCCTGCTCGGCCAGCTCGACATCCAGCTCCTGGATCACCTGCTGGTGGCCGGACACCGGGTCGTGAGCATCTCTGGTTGACCCAATGCCTTGTTTTTCCTACACTAGCGGATTACGCGAGTACACCCTAAAGGAATCGTCATGGCACGCGTTTGCCAAGTTACCGGTAAGAAACCCATGGTGGGAAACAATGTGTCCCACGCCAACAACAAGACCAAACGGCGCTTTTTGCCCAACCTGCACTATCGCCGGTTCTGGGTCGAGAGCGAGAACCGCTGGGTTCGCCTGCGCGTGTCGAACGCGGCTGTGCGCACCATCACCAAGAACGGCATCGAATCCGTTCTGGCCGACCTTCGCGCCCGCGGCGACATCTAAGGAGCAGGTTCCATGGCAAAGTCAGGCCGAGAGAAGATCAAGCTGGAGTCCAGTGCGGGCACCGGTCACTTCTACACCACCACCAAGAACAAAAAGACCATGCCCGAGAAAATGGAGATCAAGAAGTTCGATCCCAAGGCCCGCGCGCATGTCATGTACAAGGAAGCCAAGATCAAGTAGTTCCGCCCGATCTGGCGTCACCAGGTTCTCAGCTTCAACCACAACCCTCGAAGCTTTGAAAAAAACCCCCGGCCACAAGCTGGGGGTTTTGCTTTTTAGCGGCCCACCATCTCTGAGTGGAGTGCCGACTGGGCCACGCCAATGCCCGTGGCTCGGATTCCAATCATGGGGGTGGATTGCCCGAATCCCGCTCGCCCCGACAACAGGAGACACTCTCGCCGCAGGTCTGCGGCAGTGCAGGCATGAAACAGGTGCAGTGTTTTGGCCATGACAGGACCTGCCAAAGGAACGATCAAGGGCACGCCCACGCTCACGTGAATCTTGATGCTTGCGGCATCAATGTAATGAAGCCCCGACCGCCGACCGACTGGAAGCCCACCAACCACAGTTGCTGAACCACTTCGGGGCTGCAGCGTGGATGGCTGAACCCAAGCAGGCGGAAGAATGGCACCCGTCTTTGGATCAGACCAATCCTCAAAGGCATCTCTCACGGGCGAAATCATCGACCAACTCACCTGCCCCTGCGCCTTCGCAATTGCGTACCGGGGCATGCTCTCGACAATCGCCAGGCCCGCGCCCGTGGTGTTGCGAACCAGCGTGTTCGAATCAAACCAAAGCGGCGCAAGACCCCGTGCAATGCCACGATCGATTGCAGATGCTCGCCCACCCTCTACCGCGCCCTGCCGAGCACCCTCCGAGGCCGCGTAGTGAATAACAAGTGAGGCCAGCCCAACCAGCACAACCTGCACAAGCCCGAGGGCCAGCAGCAACAAGACCGGCAGCACAAGCAACCCCTCCACCATGGAGGCTCCCGAGGGTCGGGCTGAAGCATGGCAAGGCTTTTGATGCGGAACCTCCACGACCGTCGACGCCGTCGGTTCCCGATACACACCCAAAGGCCGGGAACGCCCCTCGCGGATGAGGCATCCCTCCGAATCAAAGAATGCAAAGTCAAAGGGGCCTGTGGGCAACCAACGGTGAATCGAATTGCAGTCCGGAAACACCAATGCAGCGCACTGCCGGAACCGGAGAAGCCCCCAGAATCGATCCCAAGGCCTCGTGGCCTCGCACACCCGAGCATCGGAGATTTCAAGCGTTGTTCGCAAACGCAACCAGTCCGTCAACGTGGCCCGACCCGCTCCATGGACTCCGGTCATGAGAACTGCTCCACCAGCCGAAATGCCAATGGCGAAAAAAGAATGATGAACGTGCAGGGAAAGATACAAATCATCAGCGGGCCAAGGAGCTTGACCGGTGCCTCCTGGGCCCGTTTCTCCATGCTCAATTGAAAGTATCGCCGTGCCTGGGAGGACTGATCCCTCAGGATTCTTCCGAGACTCAGTCCGCTCTGCTCAGCAGAGAGCACCGTGGCCACAAACTGCTCGGCAGCAGGAATGGGCAGCGCCATCCGAAGCAAGCCAAGTGCCTCGGTCTTGCCGCGGTTTTGTCGGATGTCAGACGCTACCTTCTGAAGCATCCGGCCCCACGACCGTCCACCGCGTACGCTGAGACGCTCGGCCGCAACAGACAAAGCGGCCGCAAACGACTGACCCCCTTCAAGTGCCAGGGCAAGCCCGTCCAGAAAGATGGGAAAGCCTCTCTCGGCTGCCTGGTACTCATCGGCGAGCGCCACCTTCAACCGTTGAAGCGGCAAGTGGGCGCCCAGCCCAAAAAAAATCGGCACCAGCCACCAGAGCACCTCAAGACCAGGAGCCATGGCAAGGACCGCACAGGTCAACCCGGATAGAAGGCCCACCAGAAGTCGATAAGCGAGCCAGGTCGCCTCGTCGACTGGCTTTCTCCACCCTGCCACCAGCAATCGAACCTGCAATTCGGGCTGGTCGACAGCCCAGCGGGCCACCCAGGGTGAGAGCATCCTGGCCAGCGTCAGGAGTGACTCCCTGGCCGAAGCTGCTCGCAGCGCTCGAATACTTGATAGAACTCTCTCCTCTTGGACTGGCACGGCCATCATCAAACAGAAGGCAGACAGCCCAATCAGCAGACTCAAAACAATGCTCATCACATCAGATCTCCACGCGCACCAGGCGCCTTATCCAAAGAGCACCGAGCGTTTCAAGTGTCAGCACGAACACGACCACCATGAGCCCCTGCCAGGTTTGCAAAAAGAACCTGGCAGACTCCGGATCAATTATGAGAAGCGTCAGGCCCAGCAGCAGCGGGATCCCCAGCATCACCAAAGCCTGAAGACGCCCCTGCGAGGTCAGGGTCTTCATCTTCTCGGCCAAAAGAAGTTCCTGGCGCAGCGCCTCTGCGAATCGC
>CAZPRT010000091.1:0-4974 GCA_964589205.1 uncultured Bordetella sp.
CGTCGATGGCCAGAAGCCGTTTCGGTTGGCTGCGATGATCTCCTCCCAGCCCCAGTAGGCTTTTGGAAGTGTTGCCGTCCGGCTTGCTTCAAGTGCCTTCGGACTGACCGCATTAAAAGAAAGACCCGGCGGAAGCATGAGCCCTTTTTGAGAGCCCGCGATGGTGATGTCGACTCCCCATGCATCGTGCTCAAAGGCGACGCTCGCCATTGAAGGGATGACGCGCCGCGTCCATCGCCGCCCGCACATTGGCGATGTTGGATGTGACCCCGGTGGAGGTCTCGTTGTGCACCACGCAGACGGCCTTGATCAGATGAGTGCTGTCGTCGCGCAGTCGTTTTTCAAGCACATCGGCATCGACGCCTTGCCTCCATGTCCCGGGGATGAACTCGGGGCGAAGCCCCAACTTTTCCGCAAGCTTCTTCCAAAGCGTTGCGAAATGCCCGGTCTCGACCATCAGAATGTGGTCGCCTGGTGACAGGGTGTTGACCAAGGCGGCCTCCCAGGCACCCGTTCCAGAGCCAGGATAGATGACCACTGGCTGCTGTGTGCCGAATACGGGCTTGATCTGTTCGAGTAGTCGAAGCCCGAGGCTTTGAAATTCTGGCCCACGGTGATCGATGGTCGGGAAGTCGATCGCCCTGAGAATTCGGTCTGGGACGTTTGATGGCCCAGGGATCTGTAGAAAGTGTCGGCCTTGACCGATGCGATTCAGAGAAGAACGGGGATTGATTGGGGAGAAGGCGCGCGGGGAGTGGTCACGATGCATCGGCCTTATTGTCGACGGGCACTGGAGGCCGTCAAGGGCATAAAAACCCTAACCCTTTTGGACGGTGAATCTTGGGCGGTAAGTTAACTGCGTCCAATTAGAAAGCCCTTGGCCAGGGTGAGAAAACGCTCATGTCGAAAGTCCTGTTCCTCGTCGGCGAGGTGGCGTGTGAGGGTGTCCAGCATCACGGCGCGGTCTTGATCGTCGCCGAGTTTGTCCTGTGCGCGGGCCGCCTTTTTGGCCTCAAGGGCCAGCGACGGGTCGGCGCCAAGTTGAAGCAGCACGGGAGCTGCATAGCGCAGTGCCTTGTAGGCGAGCCGAAGTCTGTGACGGCCCTCGGCATGCGTGGCCTGACGTTTGCGGCGCGATACGCGTCGGAGGAGTTGCTGGGCCTGTTCCTTGGCAAAGACGGCCGCAGTGGGCAGGCCGTGTTGAGTCGCCAAGGCATCTGATCGGGCGATGAGTGACACCAGCAGGCTTCGAATGGGCTGCTGGCGAAGTGCACCTCTGATGGCGTCTCGAACGTGCTCCCTGGCCTGCCGAGCTTGGTGCAGCGCTTCTGACACCTCGTGGTCTGCCTCCAGCGCTGCTTGCAGTGGCTCGGCGACCTTCTCCATGGCCACATCGAGGTCGCGAAGCTCCCCCAGGGAATCCGCCAGGGCCGAGCAGGCCGATGGCAACGGGTCCTCAGTACCGTCTGGCGTCGCTGATTGAAGCAGCTTCAGAATCGTCCGAATCTGCCGCAGCGCCACGCGCGCCTGATGAGGCCCCTCTGGGTCGGTGGTTTCGAGAATGCGCCAGATCTCGGTGGCCAGTGCCTGGGTGGCACGCAAGAGGTGGGCGGAGAGCACGGAACCGGTCTCGCCCGTGGCCTTTGCCTTGGGCAGGCCAGTCAAACTGGAATCCGGGTAGACGAGCATCAGGCCTCGTTGGGCCTTCGAGCGTGGCTCAAGGCAGGCCGGAAGCCCGATGCCATCGAGAAACACAGACAGAGATTGGCAGGCGGTAAAGAGATCCGCACGCTGACCGGAGAGCAGTTCGATCTCGATTTCTGCAATCGGCCGCTGGCCGGAATTGGTCTCGATGGTTCCGAGATCGTAGGCCACCTCGAGTCGGCTCGAGCCCAGGGCCACTTGCCAGATGGTGCGGCGAACACGAACAGTGAACAGCGGCAGCAGCGCGGCCGGGTCGCCGAGTTGGACAGCTTCTGACTTCTTGAATCCAAGGCTGGCAAGCTGCGCCCGATCTGGCAAGCCGATGGGGTCGATGGCTGGAATGGGATGAACGGTCTTTTGCGTCAGCGTGTGCTGAATCTCAAGTCGCTCAAGGCCATCGCCCTCTGCCTTGAATGTCTGCTGCCACTTGCCAGATTCACGCCGAATGCGAAGGCCGACGCGATGGCGTGCCAAAAGGGTATTGGGCGTGTCGAAGTAGGTTGCGGTGAGGATTTGAGCCCGTTGCGTGGCGCCGACCAACAGGGGCCAGCGGCTGATCTGCCGCGCTGTTGGTGACCTGCTTCCAATGAGCGCGAAGCAGACTTCAATCTCAGACGCCATGCGGATCTCGGACGCGAGGGGTGGCTCCCCGACCTGGGCTCGAACCAGGGACCTACGGATTAACAGTCCGGCGCTCTACCGACTGAGCTATCGGGGAAGGAGGCCAAATTATATATCAGGCCGACCATTCGGCTCCGCAGCCAAGGCTCTCGCGCCAGACCCTCACCCGGATCAACGGGGGGCCCTCCCACTGTGTTCGAATGAATTCAATGATTCGCTCCATGGTGGGCTCTTGGGCAATGACGTCGTTGAGGTGCCGATGGTCGAGCAAGGTTTTGATTCGAACCGCAGCCGCTTCCAACCCCGGCAGGGGAGTGACACTCTCGGGCGGTGAGGCAACCCAAACCCTCGCCCAGTATGAGTGACCATGAATCTGTGGCAGGCCGATGGCCGGGGCCAGGCTGTGGGACGCCTCAAAGGAGAAGGTCGTGTAGAGCAGGGTGGTCATCGAATACCAAGGCGCTTGTGGTTCTGGAGTGACAAACGCCAGCGAGGATACCGCTTCACCCACGCCATGCAAAACGCAAGGCTGGCCGCTGCTGCTGGTCCATCGAGCGGCTGGACAAAGAGGTGCTCGAAGTCCATGGCCTCTAGTGCAACTCGGTCAAAGCCGTCTTGTGGTTGCACCAGTTTGAGTTCCTGGCCTTGGGTCACGAGCAGGGACTGTGGCTGTCCGTTGAGCAGCCGCTTGGGGCTCACGCAGACCCAGTCGATCCCCTTTGGAATCGGCAGGCTGCCGTTGGTCTCGATGGCCACCTCCGCGCCGATGCCATGAAGTGCATCGACAAGGGGTTGGTCCACCTGTAGCGCGGGCTCCCCACCCGTGAGAACCACGTAGGGTGTCTCTGAACGGGGGCCACCGTCGGAGGCCCAGAGTTGCTTCACGCGGTCGATGAGTTCGGAGAGTTCGAAGCGGCCGCCACCGTCCCCATCCGTTCCCAAGAAGTCGGTGTCGCACCACAGGGCACAGTCGGCTGGCCCGCTGATGCGATCCTCCTCGCGGCCACTCCAGTTGTTGCATCCTGTGAACCGCAGAAACACTGATAGACGGCCTGCCTGGCCCCCTTCACCCTGTAGGGTGAGAAAGCTTTCTTTGAGCTTGTAAGTCATTTCAAGGAGTTTACGCATGAACGAACCGCGCCCGGTCCCGCTGCTGCCAGCAGACATTGAGCAGCCCACTGATCTCGTCGCGGCCATTCGGGCCAGGCGCGGTGGCGAGCTGCTCAAGCTAGATCGAATGCTCCTGCACAGTCCACCCTTGGCACAGGGTTGGAACGTGTTCCTCGGCAAGGTTCGTGGTGAGTTGGCAGTACCAGCGAGGCTCAAGGAACTGGCGATGTGCGCGGTGGCCGTTCTCAATGGTGCGCATTACGAGTATGAGCATCACGCGCCGCTCTATATTCAGGAGGGCGCCACCGCCGAGCAGGCGCAGGCCATCCTAGAGATGGATCAGGCGAACTTTCCGCTGGGTCTTTTTCCCGAAGAGGATCAAGATGTGCTCGCCTTGGCCCGTGCCATGACACGAGACATTCTCGTGCCAGGTTCACTTAAGCGCAGGCTCGTCAAGCGGCATGGGCCGCAGCAGGTGGTGGAGTTGGTGGCGGTGGTCGCCACCTACAACATGGTCTCGCGCTTCCTCGTCGCACTCGACATTCACACCGAGTACGACGAGGAATGACAACAAACAGGCTTGGGTCTGGGACTCAGCTACCGGCCTTGATGCCGTTGTCGCGAACGACCTTGCCCCAGCGCTCAATTTGCGCCCGGTTGAACTTGTCGAGTTCGGCCGGGCCTCCACCAATCACCTCCATGCCCTGAGCAGCCAATTTTTTGGCCACCTCGGGGTTCTTCAGAACCTTGGCAATCTCGCTGTGGATCTTGTCAATGGTGGCCTTGGGCACGCCAGCGGGCGCAAACACACCCCACCAGCTGTAGGCCTCAAATTTGGGCACGCCCTGCTCCGCAACGGTCTTCACGCCGGGCATCTGGGGGTCTTGCTTGATGGAGGTCACGGCAATGGCGCGCAGCTGGCCGGCCTGAACGTTGGGGTTGAGCAGAAACACCGAACCAATGGCCACGGGCACGTGGCCCGCCAGGGCATCGGCCTTCAACGGGCCACCACCCTTGTAGGGCACATGGGTCCATTTCACGCCGGTCTCGTTTGCCACTTGAACCATGGCCAGGTGGCCCAGGGAGCCGGTGCCGATGGAGCCATAGCTGATGCTGTCGGGCTTTGCCTTGGCGGCCGCCAGTAACTCCTTGAAGTCCTTATAGGGCGTGCTGGGGTGAACAGCAATCGCCATGCCGCCGGTGCCCACCAAAGTCACGGGTGCCAGGTCTTTCAGGGTGTCGAAAGACAGGTTGGGAATCAGGGAGGGGTTGACCGCATGGGTGTCAAAGACCACGGCAATGGTGTTGCCGTCTGGAGCAGCCTTGGCGAGAGCGGCTGTTCCGATGGAGCCGGAGGCGCCGCCCTTGTTCTCCACGATGAACTGCCCGCCCGTGGTCTTGGCCAATTCTGCGGCAAAGAGCCGCGACATTTGATCGACGGAGCCTCCCGGGGGGAAGACCGAGATGATGGTGACCGGCTTGTCTTTGCTCGGCCAAGCGTAGGCCGAGAGCGGTGCGATGGACGCAGCCAGGGCGACT
>CAZPRT010000092.1:0-4897 GCA_964589205.1 uncultured Bordetella sp.
GCTGCCGGCCAACCTACAAACCAAACTGCTGCGTGTTCTGCAAGAGCGCAAGCTCACCCGCCTGGGTGGCCAACAGACCATCGACCTCGATTTCCGGCTCATCGCCGCCACGAACAAAGACCTGAAGCAGGCCATGCTGGCCCGCGAATTCCGTGAAGACCTCTACTTCCGCATCAGTACGTTTCGCCTTGCCATTCCTGCGCTGCGCCAGCGCCCGGAGGACATTCTTCCGTTGGCCAACCAGATGCTGCGCCGGCATGCCGAGCCTGGTCTCGCCACGCCCACCCTGACACCCGAATCCCAGCGCATTCTCTTGGCCTATTCCTGGCCCGGCAATGTGCGCGAGCTCGACAACGTGATGCAACGGGCCATGGTGCTGTGCGCCGGCTACGACATCGAGCCCATGCACCTGCTCTTTGATGACCTGGGCGATGACCAGGCCTGGGCGGCCCTCACGGCCCCAGACCCCGATGCCCTGCAGACCGAACTTCCGCTGGATGCACCGGCTGCGGTGGCCGAGGCCGCCAATGCCCCGAGCATGGCCAATGGCGCCGCAAGCTGGATGGCACCCCATGTGCCCGCGGCCATGGACCCCGCCCAGCCCATCCGGCTGCAGCAGGCGGTGAAGTCCAACGAACACCAAATGATTCTGCGGGCCATTGAGGCCGCACCCACCAAGGCCGAGGCCGCCAAGATGCTGGGCATCAGCCCGCGCACCCTGCGCTACAAAATGGCCCAACTCAAAATGGCAGGTGCCGCATGATCGATCGCACCAGCCAAGCCGCCGGCATTGCGGACATGCTCGCGCAGATCCGCAGCTTCCAGGCCCAGGTTCAGTCTCAGGTGGCACCCCCTGCGGTGCCGGCCTCATTGAGCCCCACGCCTGGCATGACCCAACTCTTTCAGAACGCGATGGCCGCGCAGGGCATCTCGCCGCAGTCGCTGCCGCCCGCCACGGCGCCCGACACCATGCCGAACGCGCCGGCGATCGACCCCAACGACCAGTCGGGCTCGGTCATTGCGCCGCCGGCCGTCAAGAAGCCGAGCTTTGGCGAGGTGGTGCGCGACTCGATCGCCTCGGTCAACGACCTGCAGATGCGCTCATCGGCCCAGCGGTCGGCCTATGAGAAGGGCGAGAACATCCCCCTGACCGACGTTGTGCTGGGCATGCAGAAATCCTCGCTGGCCTTTGAGGCCACCCTCCAGATTCGCAACAAGGTGCTCAAGGCGTACGAAGACGTCTTGAACATGCCTGTCTAATTTTTGATGACCTCACCAGGACTTCACCATGGCTGCTGACAATCCTTCCATGCCCAACCCCGCGATGGCCGCGGGTGTTCCCGTTCCGATGGGCGTGCCAAATGGCGCCAACCCAGGCCCGGACAATGGCAACGGCTCGGCTGCGGCCAATGCGGCGCAGGCCGCCACCCAGGCGGCAACACAGGCTGCAAGCCAGGCGGGCGCGGCCATTGCGGGCGGTGTGGCCGGTGTGAAACGCACCATTGAGAGCCTGCCCGTCGTTCAGAACTCGCCCACCCTGAAAATGGTGCGCGATGCCCTGAACCAGCCTTCTGTGAAAAAGGCCGTGCCGGGGCTGATTGCCTTCTTTGTGCTGGTGCTGTTTTTGTCCCTCTACAGCATGATGCAGACCCCACCCACGCCGCAGCGTGCGCTCATGCCGGGCATCTCCGAGACCGACCAGCAGCTCGCCATGGAGGCCCTCAAGATGGCCTCCTTCGATGCCAAGATCGACCCCACCACCGGCCAGATCATGGTGCCGGGCGACAAATACCACGAGGCCCGCATTTATCTGGCCTCCAAAGGCATTCCCAAGCAGCCGGTGCCCACCGGCATTGATGCCTTGGGCAACGAGAATGCGATGACCACCAGCCAGTTCATGGAGCAGGTGAAGTACATCAAGGCCATGGAAAACGAACTGGCCGCGAGCATCACGCAAATTGGCACGATTCAGTCGGCCCGCGTGCACCTGGCCCTGCCCAAGCAGAGCGTCTTCGTGCGCGACCGCGCACTGCCCAAGGCCTCGGTGGTGGTGAGCCCCTACCAAGGCCGCGCCGTGACAGCCGGCCAGGTCGATGCCATTGTGCATTTGGTGTCTTCCAGCGTGCCCTACCTGGCGGCCCAGCATGTCTCGGTGGTGGACAACCTGGGCAACCTGCTCACCGATCGCAAAGAGAACACCCCGATGGGCCTCACGGCCGCCCAGCTCGCCCACAAGCAGCAGGTGGAAGAGACCTACCGCGCCCGCATTCTGGAGATGCTCATTCCGGTGTTGGGCGAGGCGAATGTTCGCTCGCAGGTGGATGTGACGCTGGACTTCACCCAGAGCGAGATTGCCACCGAAGACTTCGACACCTCCAAGCAAGGCCCCAAGACACGCTCTGAAGTATTGGCCGAAGACCGCAGCCAGCGCCTAAACGCTGAGGGTGTGCCAGGCTCGATCACCAACGCACCGCCGGCCCCCACAGATACGAATCTGGCCACGGGCGCCTCGGCTCAAGATGCCCTGCAGGAGAACACGACGCTCTCCAAGCGGGCCACCCGCAACTATGAGATCGACAAGACCGTTCGTTACATCAAGAACCCTCTGGGTGGTGTGACGCGGGTTTCGGTGGCGGTGGTCGTCAATGAGAAGCCCGCCCCCAAAGGCCCGGATGGCCAGCCCCTCACGGCCGAGAACGGTGGCCCGGGCGTGGTCAATGGTTACACCCAAGAAGAAATCGAGCGGCTCACCAACCTGGTTCGTGGCGTGGTGGGCTACAAGGAAGGCCGTGGCGACGTGGTGACAATCGTGCCCACGAAGTTCGCTGAGCCCGAAGACACCTCGGTGCCTTGGTATGCCGACGAGGCCGTGATGCAGAACGTGAAGATTGCCCTGGCCGGCCTCATCTTCCTGGTGATTCTGCTGACCATCGTGCGGCCGGTGATCAACCACCTCACGGGCAAGACCATGGACATGGAGCAGCTCGCCAAGATGCAGGCTGAGCAGGAGGCTGCAGAGTTGGCCGCCCAGGCCGCCCTGGCACCGCCACCTGCGCCCGTGGTGCTGGGCCCCGATGGCCAGCCGCTGCCCCCTGAAATGATTGGCCCGGACGGCAAGCCTCTGGAGGGCATGGTCATGGGCCCGGATGGCAAACCCATCCCAGCCGATCAGGCGCCTCCCACCGAACTCTCAGAAGCGGAGATGGGCATGATTGAACTCGAAGAGGGCGAGAGCCTGGAAGACATCAAGGCCAAACTCAAGCCCAAAAAGTCATCCATTTCCATCGACATGCTGAACACGGCAAACTCTTACGATGACAAGGTCGCGCTCATCCGCTTCCTGGTCTCTGAAGACTCTGGCCGTGTCGCAAGCGTGCTCAAGAACATGATGCGGCCTGCAACCTAGGATCACGACCATGCCTGACGAGAAAAAAGAAGAGAAACCTGCTGCCGGCACGGCGGTGGTGCCGGCCGGCCCGGAGCCCCTGCCGGAATCGGTGCGCGAGGAGATCGAACTCCTCACCACCACCCAGCGGGCGGCCGTGTTGATGCTGCTCTTGGGTGAGCAGCAGGCCGCAGACATCATCAAGTTTTTGAACCCGAAAGAGGTTCAAGCCCTGGGCGCGGCCATGACCTCGGTGGCTGAACTCTCCCAAGAGGCCGTGAGCGCAGTGCTCGATGACTTCATCTCCACCATCAAGAAGCAGACCACCCTTGGGCTGGGCAGCTCCGACTATGTAGAGAATGTGTTGAAGCGTGCCCTGGGTGAAGACAAGGCCGCCTCGGTCCTGAGCCGAATCATGCCGGGGGCCTCGAGCAAAGGCCTGGAGATTCTGCGCTGGATGGATGCACGCTCGATCGCGGACATGATCCGCCTGGAGCATCCGCAGGTCATCGCCATCATTTTGTCGGTCTGCGACTACGACGTGGCCGCCGATGTGCTCACCTTCTTGCAGCCCGAGATCCGCTCGGAGGTGATTCAGCGGGTTGCAGCCTTGGAGACCGTTCAGCCTTCGGCCATGCAGGAGCTCGAGGCCATCATGAAGGAGCAGTTCTCCAAGAGTTCGTCGGCGAAGTCGTCGAGCTTTGGTGGTGTGAAGGCGGCCGCCAAGATCATGAACTTCACCAAGAGCGACCTGGAATCTGCCATTTTGGGTGGCCTCAACGAGCTCGACCCCGAGATTGCCATGAAGGTGCAGGACAACATGTTCTCCTTCGAGAACCTGGTGAGCGTGGACAACCGCAGCATCCAGACCCTCATGCGCAACGTGGAGCAGGACATGCTCATGGTGGCCTTGAAGGGGGCGACCGAGCCTGTGAAAGAGAAGTTCTTCGGAAACATGTCCACCCGCGCACGGGCCATGTTCATCGACGAGATGGAGGCCAAAGGCCCGTTGCGCATCACCGACGTGGAAGACGCGCAGAAGGCCATGATGCGGATTGCCAAGAAGCTCTCCGACAAGGGCGAGCTGATGCTTGCAGGCCGTGGCGATGATTTTGTTTGATTTTGCAACGCCGGCCGAGCAGGCCCGCGTCAAGGTGATGCTGCGGCCAGAGGACAGCCCGCTGTTCTCGCCCACGCGCCATGGCCCGGCCTTCTCGCCAAAGTTTGATGCCGATGAGCCCATCCGGCGGAGCCAATTCTCACGCGGCATTCCGCAGGGGGACGACGGCGCAGATTCAGATGTAGACCTGCTCGAGCGTGACGGCGACGATGAGCAGGCGTTGGCGCAGGATGCGCGAGATGAACGCGCCTCCGAGCATCCACAAGACGGGGACGGTCTCGAGGCACCGGATGAGATGGCTTCCGATGGCCTGGCCACGGAAGGCGCAGTGGTTGGAGAGGGCGATGACGTTGCGCGTGCAGCCACCGCCTCCATCACGGAGCCCAGTGCAG
>CAZPRT010000093.1:0-4871 GCA_964589205.1 uncultured Bordetella sp.
ACGCCATTGAGTGCCGGCGCCTAAACTTCTTCTACGGGAAGTTCCAAGGCCTCAAGGACATTCATCTCGACATCGCAGAGCGCAAGGTCACGGCCTTCATCGGCCCGTCGGGCTGTGGAAAGTCCACACTCTTGCGCACCCTGAACCGGATGTATAGCCTGTACCCAGGCCAGCGGGCCGAGGGTGAGATCAACCTGTATGGCCAGAACATTCTCTCGCCCAAGCAAGACTTGAATCTGCTGCGCGCCCAGGTGGGCATGGTCTTTCAGAAGCCCACCCCCTTTCCAATGTCCATCTACGAGAACATCGCCTTCGGTGTGAGGCTCTACGAGAACATGAACAAGGCCGAGATGGACGAGCGTGTGGAGTGGGCGCTGACCAAGGCCGCCATTTGGGGGGAAGTCAAGGACAAGCTCGGCCAGAGCGGTCTGTCGCTCTCTGGGGGTCAGCAGCAGCGACTGTGCATCGCCCGTTCAGTGGCGGTCAAGCCCAAGGTCATTCTGCTCGACGAGCCCACCTCTGCGCTCGACCCGATCTCCACCGCGAAGGTGGAAGAGCTGGTGCACGAACTGAAGTCGGATTACACCGTGGCCATCGTGACCCACAACATGCAGCAGGCTGCGCGCGTCTCCGATTTCACAGCCTACATGTACCTGGGTGAACTGGTGGAGTTTGGCAAGACCGATGAAATCTTCATCAAGCCCCAGAAGAAAGAGACCGAGGACTACATCACCGGTCGTTTCGGCTGATCATCGGCACCAGGGCGGTCTCGAACTGTTGAGTGGCCACCTTCCAGGTGAACTGGGCGGCTCGATCCAATGCCGCCTGGCGAGGAATTTCAAGGCAGTCCAGACAGGCTTGGCGCAGATCATTCGATAGAACGCCGGCCTTGCTCGTGCCCACCACATCGATCGGGCCTGCCACGGGGTAGGCCGCCACGGGCAGGCCGCAGGCCATGGCCTCCACCATCACCAGGCCAAAGGTGTCCGTCAGACTGGGGAACACAAAGACATCGGCCTTGCTGTAGACCTCGGCCAGCTTGTCTTGTGGCAGCACACCGATCCAGTTCACAGCTGGGTAGCGGGCCTTGAGGCTTGCCTCCAATGGGCCCTCGCCCGCCACCCATTTCTCGCCGGGCAGGTCGAGTGACAAGAACGCCTCGATGTTCTTTTCCACAGCCAGTCGGCCCACGTAGATGAAGATGGGCTTGTCTGGGTTGGGAGGGCTCTGTTCGCAGCGTGGATAAAAGATGCTGTGGTCGACACCCCGGCTCCAGTAGGTCACGTTTGAGAAGCGCCACTGGTGCAGGTCGTCGATGATGGCCTGGGTCGGTGCAAGCACCGCCCTGGACGGCGCATGGAACCGGCGAAAGAGGGCATAAAGCCAGCTCACAGGAATGCCTGTTCGGGCATTGACATACTCCGGGAACCGAGTGTGAAAGGCCGTTGTGAACTGCCAGCCGCGCCGCCTGGCAGCAGCCCTCGCCGCCCAGCCGAGGGGCCCCTCGGTGGCAATGTGCAGGGCGTCCGGGGCGAGCGCTTCAATCTTGGCCTCGATGGTTCGGGAGGTGGTGAGGGCCAGCCGTATTTCAGGGTAACTGGGGCAGGGCACCGAGCGGAAGGCCTCGGGCGTGATCATGGAGACCCGATAGCCCAAGGCTTGGATCTCTCTGGAGGTGTTCATCAGGGTGCGAACCACACCGTTGACCTGCGGATGCCATGCGTCGGTGACGATGACGAGATGCTTATGAGACGGTGTCGATGGATTCTGCAAGCTGCGGGGCTCCTTTTTGCTTCTTGGCCCGATAAGGCCAGTGAATGATCTTGAGTTCGCCCGCGTGGGTTTCAACGAGTGCAGACAGGCTCTCCACCCAGTCGCCGTCGTTGCAGTAGAGGATGCCGTCGATCTCTCGTATTTCGGGGCGGTGAATGTGGCCACAGACCACGCCGTCGTAGCCTCGGCGGCGAGCTTCCTGGGTCAGGGCCTCCTCAAAGGCTGTGATGTAAGAGACCGCGTTCTTCACCTTGTGCTTGAGGTACTGCGACAACGACCAGTAAGAGAGCCCCAGCCGGTGTCGCAGGCGGTTGTAGTGGTCGTTGAGGTTCAGTATCACGGTGTAAGCGGAATCGCCCAGGTAGGCCAGCCATTTGGCGTGCTGGATCACGCCGTCGAAGAGGTCGCCATGGGTGATCCAGAGCACGCGGCCGTCTCGCATGGTGTACCTGGCCTCGTTCACGATCTGAATGTCGCCGAAGGACATGCCCAGGAAGTCTCGCAGGGCTTCATCGTGGTTGCCCGCAATATAGGTCACCTGGGTTCCCTTGCGGGCCTTTCGCAGCAACTTCTGCACCACGTCGTTGTGGGACTGATTCCAGTACCAATTGCGGCGCATCTGCCAGCCATCGATGATGTCGCCGACGAGGAAGAGCTGCTCGGACTCGTTGTGCTTGAGAAAATCGAGGAGGAAGTCCGCCTTGCAGCCCTTGGTCCCAAGGTGGATGTCTGAGATCCAGATGGCCCGATAGTGGCTCGGCTGGGGTTCCAGGGGCAGCGGCTCGTGTGGCTTCACGAGTCCTCATGCTCCTCTTGAAGCTTGACAGGCCCGTGGCAGTGTCATGAATCTTTCGTGACAACTGCAGTTCAGTTCATCCGACCGACTACACTCTCGGCATGTTAAAAAGTCTGGGCTCTGTGATGCGCCGTCGGCTGGTCTCGGCGCTCATTTATTCCATCGAGGGTTTTGGGGCTGCCTGGAATTCCGAGGAGGCCATCAAGGTCGAGATGCTGCTGCTGCCCATTCTGGTGGGCCTGGCCATCTACCTAGAGCCCGACGGTCTCGCACGGGCCATGCTCATCGGGGTGCTCATCCTGGTGGTTGTGGTGGAGCTCCTCAACACGGCCATTGAGAAGACCATCGACCGCATTTCCACCGAGCACAACCCACTCTCAAAACGCGTGAAGGACATGGGCAGTGCAGCGGTGCTCGGTGCCATCATCAATGCGGTGATGGTCTGGGTCTTGGTGCTCGCCCGCCACTAGGCTGTCACGCGCCTGTCATCCCACCTCATTACGATTTTCCCCATGCCGACACTCTCTGACCAAGAACGCCAAGACCTCATCGACAGCTACGACGAGGAGCTCGAGATGGAACTCGATGACGACCTGATCTCCGAGTTCCTCATGGAGAAGGCCGGCGCCGAGCAGCCTGCGGCCCCGGATGGCGCCATCGATCGGCGAACCTACTTTCGCGAGCTCTTCCGTCTTCAGGGTGAACTGGTCAAGCTCCAGGACTGGGTCATTCACAAGGGTCTCAAGCTGGTGGTGATCTTTGAGGGCCGCGACGCAGCCGGCAAGGGCGGCGCCATCAAGCGCATGACCCAGCGGCTCAATCCTCGGGTCTGCCGCGTGGCGGCCTTGCCGGCGCCCAACGTCCGGGAAAAAACCCAGTGGTACTTCCAGCGTTATGTCTCGCACCTCCCTGCAGCCGGTGAGATCGTCTTCTTCGACCGCAGCTGGTATAACCGGGCGGGCGTGGAGCGGGTGATGGGCTTTTGCTCCGATGACGATGTCGAGGAGTTCTTTCGCAGCGTTCCAGAGTTCGAGAAGATGCTGGTGCGCTCGGGCATTGTGCTCATCAAATATTGGTTCTCCATCAGCGATGAAGAGCAGCACGCCCGATTCACCATGCGCATCCGCGACCCACTCAAGCAGTGGAAGCTCTCGCCGATGGACCTGGAGTCGCGTGTGCGTTGGGAGGCCTACACCAAGGCCAAAGAGGCCATGCTCGAGAGAACGCACATTCCAGAGGCCCCCTGGTGGGTCGTGGAGGGCAACGACAAGAAGCGGGCGCGACTCAACTGCATGGCGCACCTGCTCTCACAAATCCCTTATGAAGAGGTGCCGCACCCCGAGGTGGTGTTGCCGGCTCGGGTTCACAACCCCGATTACTCCCGGGTGCCAACCCCCAAGGAGCTTTTTGTCCCGAACCGTTATTAGAACGGTGAGAAGTAAGGCCCGATCTCCATGAGGTCGAGCCAGCCAAACATCAGGTCGTAAAGCTTCGCTCTAAGCATCATTCCGTGGCTCCAGTGAGGCCGAAGTGGCGTGCGTAACGGGGCGTCATGTCTTCAAGGGTCAGCACCATGAGGAAATCTGCGGTATTGAAGTCTGGATCCCAGCTGGGCTCACCGCAGACCTTGGCGCCCACGCGCACATAGCCCTTGATGAGCGGCGGCTCCACGGCCGCTTCGGCCGCCTCAATGCGCTCCAGGGGCAGCCGGTGCTTGGGCAGCACCCGTCTGGCCTGCCCATCGCCATGCTTGGTGCAGAGCTGCTCCCAGATGGCCTTGGCGTTGCGGCCGCCGTCTCGCATGCTGACGCTGGCGCAGCCCATGAGGTGCCGATAGCCGTGGAACTTCATGTACCGCGAGATGCCCGACCAGAGCATCATGATCACAGCCCCATTCCGGTGGTCCGGGTGCACGCAAGAGCGCCCGAGCTCCACCATGCTGTCGCGCAGGGGTGCCAGGGCTGAGAGATCAAACTCTGATTCGCTGTAGTAGCCCCCAAGCTCCGCGGCCTGGCTGGGCACCAGAATGCGGTAGGTGCCCACCACATCTTGGGTGGTCTGGTCTCGAACGAGGAGGTGGTCGCAGTAGGGGTCGAACCGGTCGGCATCCAGGCCGGGCTCCGTGGTGTTGAACTCGGCACCAAATTCCTGGCGAAAGACCTCGAATCGCAGGCGCTGAGCCTCCCGAAGGTCGGCGGCCGTCTGGGCGAGCGTCACCATGTAGCGGTCGTCCGACATGGATGTCACGGCCGCAGCCTCGGCCAGCAGCGCGGCGCTACAAAAGGGAGGATCTTGCAGGCTT
>CAZPRT010000094.1:0-4862 GCA_964589205.1 uncultured Bordetella sp.
TTCAGGCTCACCAGAATGGGCTGCGAAAAGGGCAACGACTGCAGCACATTCATCCAGTAGGTGACCGACACCCGTGGGCTGGTGGCTGGCTGGGCTGGGCTGTGTGGGTCCAGCGGCACGCCATCGGCAAAGTAATTCCAGGCAGCCCAGGCCGCACGGCGCCGTGGCATGAGCCGTGTGTCGGTGTGCAGGTAGGCCGTGTTGTCCTCATAGCGAAAGGCGGCAAGCGGTTCGGCCGCGGGATGCTGGGCTGCCTCGAGCATGGCGGCCGACTGATTTGTGTGGGAGGCAAGGATCACCCCGTCGGCCACGATCTCAAAGCGTTCACCGGTTTGTCGGTTCATGCCCACGATGCGCTTGCGGCCATTGGGCAGGCTGCTCACGGCCTCAACCGCGTGGCTGGTGCGGCAGTCGAGTGGCTCGCCTTGTTGGGCACAGTGGGCCTTGAAGGCATCGATGTACTGATGGCTGCCACCCAGCAGGCTGTACCACTGCGGCCGGTTGGCAATTTGCAAGAGCCCATGGTTCACGCAAAAGCGCGTGAAACTCTGAAAGGGAAAGGCGCGCATCTGCGCGGCCGGGCAAGACCAAATGGCCCCGGCCATGGGCAGCAGGTAGCCGTCTTCAAAGGACTGGCTGTAGTGGCCTGCCTTTAGGTAGGCCCCAAGGCTGCAGGCGGGCTTGGCCCCAGACTCCATGGCCAGGAGGTCTTTGGGGGCCTGGCGGTTAAACCGCAGGATGTCCGCGAGCATGCGCCAGAAACTGGGCTTGAGCAGGTTGGCGGGCTGGGCAAAAAGGCCCCGAACGCTGTGGCCTGCCCACTCGAAGCGGCCGCCTCGGGCCGAGACCGAGAAGGACATGTCGGCTGGATGGGTCTTGACCGAGAGCGCCTCGAACCACGCCAGAAGCTCGGGGTAGGTGCGATGGTTGAAGACAATGAAGCCTGTGTCCACCGGGGCCCGAATGCCATCGAGGGTCACATGCCGGGTGTGCGTGTGACCGCCCAGGCGGTGCTCGGCCTCGAGAATGGTGACCTGCCCCTGGCCTTGCAAATGCCAGGCGGCGGACAAGCCAGAAATGCCACTGCCAACCACCACCCAGTGGGGACTCGACGGGGCCATGATCTTAGGCCTGGGCAGCGGAGTGGTGCTCGATGCGGGCGTAGGCCGAGTGGTTGTGGATCGACTCGAAGTTTTCAGATTCCACGGTGAAGGCGGTGATGCGGTCGTCGGCCGCCAAGGCCATGGCCACGTCCCTCACGAGGTCTTCCACGAACTTGGGGTTGTCGTACGCCCGCTCGGTGACGTACTTCTCGTCTGGCCGCTTGAGCAGGCCCCAGAGCTCACAGCTGGCGGCCTTCTCGGCCACACCAATGAGCGACTCAACCGACATGCTGGCGCCAAGCTCAGCAGAGATGGTGACGTGAGAGCGCTGATTGTGCGCACCGTAGTCGGAGATGTTCTTGGAGCAGGGGCAGAGGCTTGTGACGGGCACGACCACGGTGAGCGTGGTGACACGCTGGCCTGCCTTCACCTGGCTTGACCACTTGATCTCGTAGTCCATCATCGAGGCCACGGCCGAGACGGGCGCTGTCTTGCGCACAAAGTAGGGCATGGCCACGTGCATCGCACCCTCTTGCGCATCGAGGCGCTCGAGCATCTTGTCCATGAGGTGATTCAGGCTTGCGAAGTCCAGGGCCTCTTCATGGTTCTGAAAGACCTCGATGAAGCGCGACATGTGCGTGCCCTTCTCCTCGGCGGGCAGGGCCACGGTCATCTCAATGGTGGCCACCGAAGGCTGCGGCCCGTTGGCGGTTTGCACCATGACTGGGTGCTTGAAATCCCGAATGCCCACCTGCTGGATGGCGAGCCGACGGGTGTCTCTCGAGGATTGGACATCGGGCAGATTGCAGGGCTGGAATTTCTCGGGAGCGTTCATGGGGTTGCCTTTCGCTTGGCATCGGTGGAAGGGGTGGGTGCCTTGGCGATCAGGCCCTCGATGTCGGACTTGAGTCGTTGGCTGCTCGGGGCGACTTGGCTCGCATAGCTGCGAACCAGACGGCCCTCTTTGTCGATTAAGTATTTGTGGAAATTCCAGCCCGGCGCGTCGGACTGTCTGGTCAACTCCTTGAACAAAGGATTGGCAGACGGACCCTTCACACTGGTCTTGGCGAACATCGGGAATTTTACAGAGAAGGTGTTGGTGCAGAACTCGGCGATCTGCTGGTTGGTGCCGGGCTCTTGGTTGCCAAAGTCGTTCGAGGGGAATCCGAGCACCGTGAATCCTTTCGGACCGTACTGGCGCTGCAAGGCCTCGAGCCCCTCGTACTGCTGGGTAAACCCGCAGTAGCTTGCTGTGTTCACCACCAACAGCACCTGCCCCTGGTATTGGCACAGGCTCTGGGGCGCGTCATCCTGCAGGCGCGGAAAGGTCTTGTTGAGCAGCGGCGCGCAGGCCGACCAGGCGGATTGCGCAAGCAGCAGCCCGGCCAATGCCAAGCTGGCCGACAACACGTGCATGTGGGCCTTGCGGCGCTGCAACGCCGTGGAGCATGCCCTGGGTCGATTGACGGGTGTCTGCAAAAAATTGTCCTAGCCAAGTCAAAAGTGAGGCCCTATACTAGGGGTGGGGGAAGTATTAAGTCAAACACTTGTCTACGACAAGTAAGGTTTTTCGGGGGCAACAACATGGACCAAGCTGTCCAGTCACCGATTTATTTGAGCATTGCGGCAGTCGAGCGCGACACGGGGCTTTCCAAAGACACCCTGCGCGTTTGGGAACGTCGGTACGGCTTTCCAATTCCACAACGCGACCCGTTTGGTGAGCGGATCTACACACTTGATCAAGTCGACCGGCTTCGGCTCTTGCGTCGCCTGCTCGATGCAGGGCATCGCCCGGGCAAGATCATCGGCCTTTCAGACGACGTGCTGCGAAGCCTCTCTGAACAGATTCCGTCGGGCTTTCCGCCGCCCACGCAGGATCAGATGGCCGACCTCGACCTCTTCATGCAACTCGTGCGTGCCCATCACGTGGAAGAGTTGCGTCGCCAGCTCGGCCAGCGCGTGCTGCGACATGGTCTGGCCCGGTTCGTCACCGAGGTGGTGGCACCCCTGATCGACCAAGTCGGCGACGCCTGGGCCCGAGGCCAGCTCGAGATCTACGAAGAACACCTCTTTACCGAGAGCATGCAGGTGGTGCTGCGAAGTGCCATCAGCACCATTCCGCATCCGGCCTCCCAGCCCAAGGTGCTGCTCACCACCTTCCCAGGTGAGTCTCACGGCATGGGCATTCTGATGGTGGAGGCCCTGTTGGCCCTCGAAGGCTGCCGCTGTGTCTCCCTGGGCGTGCAGACCCCCATTTGGGACATCGCCCTGGCGGCCAAGGCCCAGGAGATCGATGTGGTGGCCCTGTCATTCTCGTCTGTGGCCAACCCCACCATGGTGATTCAGGGCCTCGCCGAACTGAGAACCAAGCTGCCATTGGGCATTGACATCTGGGCGGGCGGCCGCTCGCAGGCCCTGCGTCAGCGGCGCATCCCGGATGGCGTCAAGGTGGTGACGAACCTGTCGGACCTGACCGAGGCCGTGGGGTCTTGGCGGAACCGCTCGCGCGACTAGACGACGCCTTCTTGGCCCGGCTGGGCTTGCCCGCAGCGGTCTTGCTGGCGCCGCGCGTCGCTGACGTCGCGGGCGTGCCCGCGGCGGTGCTGGCCTTGGAATCGCTGCCCGTACTGACCGTACTGGCCTGGGCTGCGGCCACCATCTGGTTGAACTGATTCTGCAAGTTGGCCCACAGGGCGCCGGCCTGGTGGCCTGCATCCTCGGCCGGGCCTTGCATGGACGATTGCATGGCCTTTAACTGGGCCAGGGTGCCGCGCTGCACCTCCATGCCCTGAATGGTTGTCTTCAAGAGTTGCAGGTTCAGGCTGAGCCATTGTTCGACGGCCTTGAGGTCTGCGATGCGCTTGTCGAGCTCGTCGATGTCCATGGTGGGCATGGCTGCCGAGGGCATCTGGCCCAGGCCACCCGAGGAAAATCCGGGCCAAGCGCTCAGGAAGGCAAAGGGATCGCTCGGGTTTTGCATGCAACGAGTGTAAGGTGAAATTCGTGAGAACGACGCGCATTTTCTGGGCCAGCCTGGCGGCGGTGCTGCTGTTGCATCTGCTCGTGCTGGCCTGGCTCTCAGACACCTTGGTGGGCTGGGTGCGCCTGCTGCCCAGCCAAGAGGCCCCGCCCGTGGAGGTGTCATGGGTCTTGCCGCCGCCACCGGTGAAGCCCCCGCCCCGGGTCCAGACCGTGCCCCCGGTCCCGCCGCCTGCGGCCGAGCCCAGCGCCACGGAGCCAAGCCCAGCGCAGCTCGAACCAGCGCCATCGACTGCCGAGTCGTCACCGAGCCCTGGGCCACGGGCTGCCGAGATGCCCAAGCCAGGTGTGCTGGCCGTGGAGGCCTATTGGGGTGTGCACGCACTTGATCGCCAACCCCTGGGCCGAGGTGAAATTCGGCTGGAATATCCGAATCTAGGCGAGTACACACTCACACTCACGGCCAAAGCCGTCGGATGGCTGTCGGTCTTTGTGTCGGAGCCGGTGGAGCTCATGAGCGCGGGTCGGCTCGGGCCCGATGGCCTGGTGCCCACCCGATTCAAGCAGAACACGCCCCGCCGCCCACCCGCCGAGAGCCGCTTCGACCCGACCGCGAACACCGCGCAGTTGAACGCCGATGCACCCGTGATCCCCGCGCCCCAGGGCCTGCAGGACCGGCTGAGTGTGGCCTTTCAATTGGCCTGGATCGGCGAGTCCCAGCCCCAGGGGCTTGAGCCTGGCCAGCGATTCGAGATTCCCCTGGCCACCCACAAGGAGCTT
>CAZPRT010000095.1:0-4852 GCA_964589205.1 uncultured Bordetella sp.
CCCGTCGAAGGCTCATCCATTCCCAGCCCGACCAGCGGCGTGGCAGCAATTCACCAAGGCCTCGAAAGCCCGACCAGAGCAGCAGGCCGATCAGCAGGCCCGACACCCCGAAGAGCACGACCACGAGCGCGGCCATGAGGAGATCGCCGCTGCCCAGCCAGAGCAGGCCCGCCAGCCCCAGCGCCGCAACCCCCAGCCACAGGCGCGAAGCCTTGCCCACACCCGCGCCCTGCTCCCGCAACGCCTCCACCGGGGCGGCCTCGGTGGCCATGACCAGGGCCGGCCAGGCAAAGACCAGGGTCATGAGAAAGGACATGCCCGCGGCCTGCAGCAAGACCCACGTGGCCGCCATGCTCAGTGCAGGCAGCGGCACCGTGAGCAGCGAGGCGAGCATGGCCGCCAGACCCAACTGCACCAGCCAGCCTGCCAACAGCCCCAAGAGTGTGGCCCCACCGGCCATGACCATGAGCGTGAAGAACCAGTAACGCCGAAGTGTGCTGCGCGTGGCCCCGAGCACCTTCATGACCGCCAGCCTGGCGCGATACAAACGCCCCATGCGGCGGGCCGCCAAGCCCATGGCCGCGCAGGCCGTGAGCACGGAGACCATGCCCGTGAGCGCGAGAAAGCCATTGGCCCGGTCGAGTGCCTCACGCAGTTCCGGACGCGCGTTGTCGATGGTCTCGATGCGCTGGCCGGCGCCCACGGTGTCGGCCACCAGGCGGTCGAAGGTGGCAAGCGCCGCCGGCTGATCGGCGGCCACCCAGAAGCGACGACTTGCACGACTGCCCGGCCCAAGGAGGTCTGTCTCGCCGATGTCCTCGATGCGCACCATCACACGGGGCGAGAGGTTCACGAAGTTCACGCCACGATCGGGCTCATACAGGATGGCGGCCGAGATGCGAAAGGCCTTGCCACCGAGCTCCACGGTGTCGCCCACCTTCAGCGACAAACGCGACAACAGGCTTGGGTCCACCCAGGCCTCACCGCGTTCGAGTGTGGCCCGGGTGGTGCGGCCCCCGGGGGTGTCTAGTTCCAATTGGCCGCGCAAGGGGTAGCCCAGGCCCACGGCCTTCAGGGCCGAGAGCTGGGCGCGTCCGTTGGCCAAGACCATGGTGGGAAACTGAATGCCCTCGACCGACCGAACGCCTGCGGTGGCAGCCGCATCTCGCCAGACCGAGGGAATGGCGCGGTCGGCCACCAGGAGCCGGTCGGCCCCAAGGCTCGACTGGGCATCACGCAGCAGGGCCTGCTCCACGCGACTGGCCAGCAGTCCCACCGCCGTCACAGCCGAGACCGAGATGAGAATGGCCACAGCCATGAGGGCCATGGCACCCGAGCGCAGATCACGACGGGCCATGGACCAAAAGAAACGATGACTACGCTGCACGAAGTGCCTCCACAATGGTGACCCGGGATGCACGCCAGGCGGGCAGCATGCCCCCCAGCACACCCATGGCCATCGAAAAGCCCAGGGCCTGCATCACAATGCCGGGCGTGAGCACGAATCCAAACGAGAGCTCTGAGAAGCTCTGAAAATTGGTGGTCGAGAATTCAAATGCCTGCATGAGGCTGGCCATGGCCAAGCCCACCACGCCGCCCACCAAAGACAGGAACACCGACTCGGCCAGAAAGGCCAACAAGATGGCACGGCGCTGAAAGCCAATGGCCCGCAGCGTGCCGATCTCGGCCACCCGCGTGGCCACCGCCGACTGCATGGTGATGGTGGCGCCAATCACCGCACCAATCGAAAAGATCACTGTGAGCGTGAGGCCCAGAATTTTGATGAAACGCGAGAGGGTCTCGGACTGGTCTTCGTAATAGCGGCGCTCGGTCTTGGCCTGCAAGGGCAGCCGAGGGTCATCGAGCACACGCTGACGAAAGACATCGGCTGCGGCCGGGTCCATGAGCCGAACGATCAGTGACGAGTAGGTGGTGCGCCGAAAGGACTGTCGAAGAATCTCGCCATCGGCCCAGACCTCGCTGTCAAAGCCGCTGCGGCCTGCATCAAAGTAGCCCACCACACGCCAGCCCCGGCCACCGAATCGCACCGTCTCGCCCAGGCCCAGGCCTTGGAACTGTCGGGCCGTGGCAATGCCCACCACAATCTCTTCTGAGCCCGGCCGAAAGGCACGGCCCTCCACGATGCGAATCTGACGCCGAAGGGCAATGCCGGTCTGGTCCAGGCCTCGGACCACCACATTCGAGGCCTTGCCCGTGAGCCGCTTCTTCAGGTTCACGAGCACCACCGTCTCGCGCGAGGCCAGGGGCTCCAGTGCACTGGCCACCTCGGGGAACTGGGCCACGATGGCGGCCTGGCCACGATCGATCGAGCTCTGCACCTCTGTGACCGAGCCCTGCCGAGTGACCACCATGTTGTCGGGCTCACCGGTGCTCACCAGCGTGTTGCGCAGGCCTGCATCGAGCATGAGCACCGCCGCAAAAACATAGACCACCAGGGCCATGCCCATGGCCGTGAGGAAGGTCGTCATGCGACGAACCCACAGGTTTCGCAGGCTGTAGCTCAGGGGAATGGCAAAGGGGTTCATCGCAGCGTGGGCCTAAATGGCGCGCAGGCCCTCGACGATGCGGATGCGATAGACCTTGAGCATGGGGAAGACCGCCGCCACCAGGCCCGTGAGCAGCGCGGCGGCCAACTGCCAGGCGTTGGTCTCGAGGGTGACAAAGAAACTTCGGAACAGCGTGCCCGTGGCCTCGTGGAAGGCTGCAGCCACCGGATAGGTGAGCAGCAGGCCGCTCACGCCACCGAGCAATGCGAGCAGCATGGACTCCCCGAGCACCATGCCCGAGACCTGCCAAGGCGGAAAGCCCAAGGCCTTCAGGGTGGCGTACTCCGAGGTTCGCTCGCGGGCTGTCATCGACATGGTGTTGGCGAGCACGGCCATGATGATGAGGATCACCACAAACGAGACGGCACGAATGGCCACCACAATGGCCTCGGTCATGGCCACAAAGCCCAACTGAAAGGCCTGTTCCGTCTCGGTATGGGTTTCCTTGGGGGAATTGGCAAACAGGCCATCGATGGCCATGCTCACCTCGGCCGCGCGCTCAGGGTCTGAGAGGCTGGTGATGAAGACGCCCACCGAATTGGCATCACGGGCGATGTTCCGGCGCTTCACCTCTTCATTGAGGTAGGCCCAATGGAAGTACATTTTTCCGGTGTCGGTCTTCTCTTCCTTGCCGTCGTAGATGCCCGCGATGAGAAACTCCCACTGGCCCGGAAAGATCTGGCCCTTCAAGGTGACCATGTCGCCCACCTGAAAGCCGTGCTCCTGTGCGAGCCGGCGGCCCACAATGGCGCTGCGCCGGTCTCGATAAAACCGGTCGCGGGCCTCTTCGGTGAGGATGTATTCCGGGTAGATCTGAAAGTAGGACACCGGCTCGACTGCAAACTGCGGAAAGAAATTTCGGCTGTCCTTGTAGACGCCGCCAAACCAGCGCGAGACGGTCATGCGCTCCACACCATCGACCTGACGAATGCGCTCTCCATGCGAGATGGGCAACGGGAAGATGAGTGAGATGGCGCTTCGGGTGATGAGCCGTGCCTGGCTGGCCGACTCGGCCCCGGAGTACCAGGCCTCCACCACCGTGGAGAGCAGGCCAAAGGCCAGCACCGAGATGGTGAGCCCCAAATACGTGAGCATGGCCCGGCCGCGGTTGCGCCAAATGTTGAGAAACAAAAGCCGGGCGATGAGCATTTAGGCCAACTGCCCCTTCTCCAGGTGGATCAATGCCTTGGCAGAGTCTGCGGCCTTGGGGTCGTGGGTGACCATGATGATCGTCTTGCCCTGCTCTCGGTTGAGGCGCTGAAGCATCTCGAGGATCTCGGAGGCTGACTGCCGGTCGAGGTCGCCGGTCGGCTCATCGGCCACGATGAGGCTGGGGTTGGTGATCAGGGCCCGGGCAATCGCCACCCGCTGCTGCTGGCCACCCGAGAGCTCATTGGGGGTGTGGTGCATGCGATCGGCCAGGCCCACCGATTCCAAGGCCTCGGTCACACGGCGCTTGCGGGTGGCCCGATCGAGCGAGGTGAGCTGCAATGGAAGCTCCACATTCTCGAAGGCCGTGAGCACGGGAATGAGGTTGTAGAACTGAAAGACAAAGCCCACATGGGCGGCACGCCAGCGGGCCAGCTCGGCATCATCAAGGCTGGAGATGTCGATGCCATTGATCTCGATGACGCCCGAGGTGGGACGGTCGATGCCCGCAATCAGATTGAGCAGCGTGCTCTTGCCAGAGCCCGAGGGGCCCATGAGGGCCAAGAAGTCGCCCTGGGCCACTTGGAGGTTGAGGTTGTCGAGCACCAGAACCTCCTGACCGCCACGCTGATACGCCTTTCGAAGCCCCTGGATCCGGATCACGGTGCCACCACCTTCACCCGGCCTCCTTCGCGAAGGGATGTCGTCGGGCGAAGGACCACGCGGGCACCGGGCTTGAGGCCAGGCGTGAGGACCAGGTCGGAGGCGCCGGGGGGCGATGCCAGTGCAATGGCGCGCAGGCTGCCATCTTCAATGGCCCAGACCCGCCAGCCCTTGTCGGTCTCGATGGCGGCAGCACGGTTCACGCCCACCACTGGCTTGCGCTCCTCGGCCGAGAGGGGCCGCTCCAGGAAGGACACCTTGGCCGACATGTCGGGCAGGATGCGCGGGTCGATCTGGTCGAACTCGAGCTTGACCAGGCGCGTGGCCTTGGCCCGATCGATGGTGGGCACCATGCGGGCGACCCGGCCAGGGAAACGTTCATTCGGAATGGCATCCAGGCCAATCTCCACCGGCTGGCCCACGCTGATCTTGGCCATGCTCGACTCGGAGACATCGGCCTCCACCTCGAGGGT
>CAZPRT010000096.1:0-4788 GCA_964589205.1 uncultured Bordetella sp.
CGGAGAGTTCAAAGTAGTTTTCGTTTTTTTCTAGTGCCATGATGTCCTCCTGGGAAGCCCTGCGGGTGAAACGTCGGGCATGACAATAACACCGAGAGTGATGCGATCGTGTTACAGAGCGTTCGAGGGTATTGGAGTGCGTTGGGTTCCGGCCTGATGATGTGTGTATGCGCGCACTCCTATGCGCAAACCTATATTTCAAGCCCGTCAACCGAGCTTCCAGTGTCTTTTTTCACGGACCGTGGGGTGGGTGAGCAGGGCATTGGCATCTCGGTGGCGGTGCTCGACACCCGTGAAAATCCCAATGTGGTGCGCTGGTTGGGACATCGACCTGGCCAACCGATGAACCCGGCCTCCACCGTCAAGCTGGTCACCACCCGTGCGGCGTGGTCGATTCTGGGGCCTGATTACCGGCATCGAACCCGTTTTCTCACCACGGGAACCATCCGCAACGGCCGACTCAAGGGCTCCGTGTATGTGAAGGGTGGTGGGGATCCGAAACTGGTACAGGAGGATCTGCAGGCCATCGTTTCCGAGCTGCGGGCGGCTGGGATCCAGCACATCGAGGGGGACCTGGTGCTCGATGGCACGCGGTTCGGAGAGCCGCCCGGCGACCCCAACGCCTTCGATGGCATGGGGTTCAAGCCTTACAACGTGACCCCGCACGCTGCCATGCTCAACTTCAAGGCCGTGAAGGTCAGCCTGTCGCGATCGGCCAACGGCCGTCTGAAGGGCGAGATTGAGCCGGCCCTGACCGGATTGCGTCTGCGAACCGCCGTCAAGCAGGTGCGGGGCGATTGCTCACGCAATCAGGTTCAAATCATCACGAAGACCAATCTGCTGGAGGTGCAGGGGAAACTTGGCCGAAAGTGCGCTGGGCTTGAACTGTATGTCGCGGTCTATGACCACCTGCAGTTTGCCCATCGGTTGTTCTCGGCCACGTGGCGAGCGGCCGGGGGGCGGTTTCAAGGCCGCGTTCGGGAGGGCCCGACCCCCCCCAATGCCCGCCCCCTTCTCGAGTGGGTCTCACCGCGGAACTTGCAGGATTTGGTGGCGGACATCAACAAGCTGAGCAACAACCCGATGGCTCGCACCCTTTATTTAAATTTATCGGCTGAGACAGGCGGGCCGGGCACCCGGGCCGATGCCGAGCAACGAATCAAGTCTTGGCTGTCAGCTCAGAACCTGGCTTTCCCGGAGTTGGTGATCGACAACGGCGCTGGTCTGAGCAGAGCAAGCCGAATCGCACCCCAGAGCCTGACCCGACTCCTGGTGGAGGCTTTGCGTGGACCCGGCGCTGCGGAGTGGATTGAGACCTTGCCGGCCGCGGGCCTGGAGGGCACCATGCGGCGTCGGCTTCGGGACGGTGCTGTGCTTGGACGGGCATGGGTCAAAACGGGCTCTTTAGATGAGGTGAGGGCATACTCCGGTTATGCGCTGACAGAGGCTGGCCATTGGGTGGCCTTTTCAGCGATCATCAACGATCCGAAGGCACGAGAGGCAGCCCCTGGATTGGATGCACTTGTGAAGTGGATTGTTGAAACACTCTAGGGAGGAGGTTGTCTGAATCCCATGAAGCCGCAGCCTGCCATGCTCGGTCCGAATCCGAGAGACTTCCTGGAGCGCAGAGTGCTCGGGGTGGTTGTGGCCGCCTTGCTGGCGCTCTCGACGGTGCTCACGGCGTCCGGTCGTGAGCGGGTGGTTGGCTGGTCTCAGATTGTGGTGCAGGCCTTCACCGCCGAGCCCGCCCAGTCCCTATTCAACATCGGGGTGAATAACCTCACCGCGCAACAAGGCCGTGCCGCCCGGTGGATCGCGCGCAAGCATCGCGTCTCGGTGGCGGCCGTGGAGCAAATCGTTCTCGCAGCCTATGCCAGTGCGGCCACGCATCGGCTGGACCCCTACCTGTTGCTGGCTGTGATTGCGGTGGAGTCGAGCTTTAATCCCTTGGCCGAGAGCAAGGTGGGCGCCCAAGGTCTCATGCAGGTGATGCCTCAGGTGCACCGGGAGCGGTTTGAGCGCCACGGTGGCACGGATGCCGCGCTGAACCCTTGGGCCAATATTGATGTCGGTGCAGGAATCCTGCGGGAGTACCTCGACCGCTATAAAACCATTGAGGCGGCGCTGTCGGCCTATGTGGGCGTGGGACCCGCTGGCCGAACGCAATACCCCGACAAGGTGCTGCGCATGCGGGAGCGGCTGTATGCCGCGGCCCAAGGGCGTGTGCTGGCCTAGTCAGGCAGGCGCACGCGAGCTGGCCAAGGCAGCCATTGCCGCCTGAACCCCACCCGGCCGGTGGGGAACCCCGGCCGCAGACAATGCCATCTCCACGCCACCGAGCGCGCCCAAGAGGCTGAGATCGTTGAAGTCGCCGAGGTGGCCGATTCGAAAGACCTTGCCCGCGAGCTGCCCGAGGCCCATGCCGAGTGACATGTTGGACTGTGTGAGCGCGATCTGGCGTAGGTGGTCTGCGTCGACATGACTGCCATCGGCGGCCATGGGCATGCGCACTGCGGTGAGCACCGGGCTGTGAAGATCTGGCGCCTGGCAGACGATCTCCAGGCCCCAGGCCGCCACGGCGGCCCGGGCAGCCATGGAATGCCGCTTGTGCCGGGCAAAGACCTGTGGGAGTCCTTCCTCGTTGAACATGTCGAGGGCCTCGGCCAGGCCGTAGAGCAAGTTGGTGTTCGGTGTGCTGGGCCAGAAACCCTTCTTGTTTGCTTCGAGGATGTCGTCCCAGGCCCAGAAGGCACGCGGCATGGTGGCCTTCTCACTGGCAGCCAGGGCCTTCTGGCTCACGGCATTGAAGCCCAAGCCCGGGGGCAGCATGAGCCCCTTCTGCGAGCTTGCAACGCTGACATCCACGCCCCATTCGTCCTGCTTGAACTCGACGCTGCCAAGCGCCGAGATGGTGTCGACAAGCAGCAGTGCGGGATGGCCGGCCGCGTCCAGCGCCTTGCGAACGGCGCCAATGTCGGACGTAACCCCGGTGGAGGTCTCGTTGTGGACCACACAGACTGCCTTGATCTCGTGCGTGGTGTCTGCCTTGAGGCGGGCCTCGATGAGGTCTGGCTGGACGCCGAGGCTCCAGTCACCCTTGATGACCTCCGGACGAAGGCCAAGGCGATTGGCCATTTTGAGCCAAAGGCCCGCGAAGTGGCCTGCCTCGAACATGAGTATTTTGTCGCCCGGGTTCATGGTGTTGACCAGGGCGGCCTCCCAGGCCGCGGTGCCCGAGGCTGGATAGATGACCACAGGGCCTTTGGTGCCAAAGAGGGGGCGAACACCCTCGAGCACTCGCAAGGCCAAGGCCTGGAACTCTGGGCCGCGATGGTCGATGGTGGGGAAGTCGATGGCCCGCAGCACTCGGTCGGGCACATTGGAGGGGCCTGGGATTTGCAGGAAGTGCCGGCCTTGACCCACACGGTTGAGGCTGGACCGAGGGTTGATGGCGGGGGAGAAGTCGCGTTGCATGGCGGGGAAGTTCACGCTGAAAGGTTCACGTTGGAGGGGACTGGAAGTCAATCTAACATTGTAATCTTTTCAACATAAACTGGTCATTGCCCGCCACCCCTCCATGAACCCCGCCGACTCGCCGCCCCCGCCCGAAAAACCGTCCCGTCGGGTGGTGCTGCAAGGGGGTGCGGCCACTGCCTTGCGTCGGGGTGGGCTCGCCGATCGGCTTCGCAAAGAGGTGCGGGGCGAAGTCCTCTTCGATGCTGCCTCCCGGGGCCGCTATGCGACTGATGCCTCCATCTACCAGCGCATGCCGTTGGGGGTGGTGGTGCCCGAGACCAGCCTTGATCTTCGGCTCGCCCTCGAGGTCGCCCGAGATGCCGGCGTGCCGGTGCTCAGCCGCGGTGGCGGCACGTCGCAGTGTGGACAGACCGTGGGCGAGGCATTGGTCATCGACACCAGCCGACACCTGCGAAAAATGCGCTCCCTGAACCTGGAGGCGGGCGAGGTGACGGTGGAGCCTGGGATGGTCCTGGACCATCTCAATCAGGCGCTCAAGCCACACGGTGTCTGGTTTCCGGTGGACGTCTCCACAGCCGCGCAGTGCACGATTGGCGGCATGACGGGCAACAACTCCTGTGGCTCTCGGTCCTTGCACTACGGCAACATGGTCCACAACGTGCGGGCGATCGACGCCATCCTGGACGACGGCACCTTGGCTCGGTTTGCGGCCTTCGGCGATGGCGCCGAAATGCAGCTGAACAGCCAGCGGCTGCGGGCGCTCGTCTCAAGGCTTCATGAGATTGCGCAGCAGGTCGCACCCGAGATTCGCGCCCTCTGGCCCAAGGTGATGCGCCGCGTGGGCGGCTACAACCTCGACATCTTCGATCCCCAGAGCGAGCGGCCTTACACCCCCGATGGCGGCATCAATCTGGCTCACTTGCTGGTGGGGTCGGAGGGCACCTTGGCCACGTTTGAGTCCATCCGGCTTGCACTTGCGCCCATTCCCAGGGCCAAGGTGCTGGGCGTTGTGAACTTTCCGACCTTTCAAAAGGCGATGGAGGTGACCCCATCCATTGTTGGGCTCAAGCCGGTGGCCGTTGAGCTGGTGGACCGCACCATGATTGAGCTCTGCCGGGTCAACCCCGTCTTCGCCCCGGTGATTCAGGATGCCCTGGTGAGCCCGGGTGGCCGCGAGACCGATGCCCTCTTGCTGGTGGAGTTTGCCGGTGAAGACCCCGAGCGGCTTGGCCGAGACCTCCTGGCCCTGGAAGCGCTCATGGGCGACCTGGGTCTGCCCGGCTCGGTGGTCTCCATGAGAGACCCCAAGCG
>CAZPRT010000097.1:0-4723 GCA_964589205.1 uncultured Bordetella sp.
AGGAGTGTGCACATGCACACATCATCAGGCTGGAACCCAACGCTCTCCAATACCCTCGAAGCTTGTGTAACACGATCGCATCACTCTCGGTGTTATTGTCATGCCCGACGTTTCAGCCGAAGGGCTTCCCAAGAGGACATCATGGCACTAGAAAAAAACGAAAACTACTTTGAACTCTCCGACGAGAACGACCGGGCCTCGGCCATCGAGGCGCAGTTCAACGAGGATGCCCTGGAGATGGCCCGTCGCAAGATTGCCCCCGAGACAAACCCCGACTTCGACGGCACCCACTGCATCGACTGCGGCGAGAAGATCATGGCGGCCCGTCTCAAACTCGGCAAGATCCGCTGCATCGACTGCCAGACCCTGCTCGAAAAGCAGTCCCGCTTCGTCGCGGGCTGACCCCCTTGAAAACGGGCCTGGGTGCCCCTATCATTAGCACTCGAGGGCGATGAGTGCTAACAGCGCTCCCGCAGACTCTTTTCACCAACCTTTTTTGATGGAGCGAATCCGAATGAAATTGCGTCCCCTGCACGACCGTCTCGTGGTCAAGCGTCTGGATCTGGAGCGAACCACTGCGTCTGGCATCGTGATTCCTGACAATGCAGCCGAGAAACCCGACCAAGGCGAAGTCCTCGCCGTGGGCAACGGCAAGATTCAGGAAGACGGCAAACAGCGCCCCCTCGATGTCAAGGTGGGCAACCGAGTCCTGTTCGGCAAATACGCGGGCCAAACCGTCAAGGTCGACGGCGAAGAACTCTTGGTTCTGCGCGAAGACGACGTCATGGCCGTTATCGAGTAATCACTCGATCCACTCAACCCGAATGCGAAGGAGATAGTTCAAATGGCAGCAAAACAAGTGATGTTTGGCGATGAAGCCCGCCAAAAGATGGTCAACGGGATCAACATCCTGGCCAATGCAGTCAAAGTAACCCTGGGCCCCAAAGGCCGCAACGTGGTGCTCGAGCGCTCCTTTGGCGCCCCGAGCGTCACCAAGGACGGCGTGTCCGTGGCCAAGGAAATCGAACTCAAGGACAAGTTCGAGAACATGGGCGCCCAGATGGTCAAGGAGGTCGCCTCGAAGACCGCTGACAACGCCGGTGACGGCACCACCACGGCGACCGTGCTGGCCCAGGCCGTGGTTCGCGAAGGCATGAAATATGTCGCCGCAGGCATGAACCCCATGGACCTCAAGCGCGGCATCGACAAGGCCACCACAGCCATCGTGGGCGAACTCGCCAAGATCTCCAAGCCCTGCACCACTGCCAAGGAAATCGCCCAGGTGGGTTCCATCTCGGCCAACTCCGATGCAGAGATCGGAGAGATCATCTCCAAGGCCATGGAGCGGGTCGGCAAGGAGGGTGTCATCACCGTCGAAGATGGCAAGTCACTCCAGAACGAGCTTGATGTGGTGGAGGGCATGCAGTTCGACCGCGGCTACCTCTCGCCCTACTTCATCAACAATCCTGAGAAGCAGGTTGCAGTGCTCGAGAACCCGTTCATCCTCCTGCACGACAAGAAGGTCTCCAACATTCGGGATCTCCTGCCGGTGCTGGAGCAGGTCGCCAAGGCTGGCCGTCCTCTGCTGATCGTGGCCGAAGATGTCGAGGGCGAGGCCCTGGCCACCCTTGTGGTCAACAACATCCGCGGCATCCTCAAGACCGTGGCCGTCAAGGCACCTGGCTTTGGCGATCGCCGCAAGGCCATGCTCGAAGACATGGCCATCCTCACGGGTGGTGAGGTGATCTCCGAGGAGACCGGCATGACCCTCGAGAAGGCCACCCTGGCTCAGCTCGGCCAGGCCAAGACTGTCGAAATCGCCAAAGAGAACACCACCATCATCGACGGTGCAGGCGACAAGAAGAACATCGAAGCCCGGGTCAAGCAGATCCGCACCCAGATCGAAGAGGCCACCAGCGACTACGACAAAGAGAAGCTGCAGGAGCGCGTGGCGAAACTCGCCGGCGGTGTTGCAGTGATTCGTGTCGGCGCCGCCACCGAGGTGGAGATGAAGGAGAAAAAGGCCCGCGTCGAAGATGCCCTGCATGCGACACGCGCAGCCGTGGAAGAGGGAATCGTTGCTGGCGGTGGCGTCGCCCTACTGCGTGCACGCGCCAATGCCAAGGTCAAGGGTGACAACCCCGACCAGGAGGCTGGCATCAAGATCGTGATGCGTGCAGTGGAAGAGCCCCTGCGTCAGATCGTGGCCAACTGTGGTGATGAGCCCAGTGTCGTGGTCAACAAGGTGCTCGAGCTCAAAGGCTCCCATGGCTACAACGCGGCCTCCAGCGAGTACGGCGACATGCTCGAAATGGGCGTGGTCGATCCCACCAAGGTGACGCGTACAGCCCTGCAGAACGCGGCCTCCGTGGCCAGCCTGATGCTCACCACCGACTGCATGATCGGTGAAGCACCCGACGACAAGCCAGCCGGCGGCGGCATGCCCGGTGGCATGGGCGGCATGGGTGGCATGGGCGGCATGGACATGTAAAAAGGAGTTCGCCTCCTGCACCCCAAACCCGGGCCCTTGTGCCCGGGTTTTTTTTGTTGGCGTGTCACAATTCGTGCCTATGCCATTCATCGATCGGTGCAAGGCCGCCTGGGCCGAAAACGGGAGCCTGCTCTGTGTTGGCCTCGACCCCGAGCCCAAACAATTTCCCAAGCCACTGCTGGGCAGCCCCAGCCTCGAAGCCGTCGAGGCCTTCTGCCTCGAGATTGCAACCGCCACCGCGCCATACTGCTGCGCCTTTAAGCCTCAGATCGCGCACTTCGCGGCGCTCGGCGGGGAGTCCGTGCTCGAGAGAATCTGCAGGTCCATCCGGACGGCATTTCCGCAGCATCTGCTCATCCTCGACGCAAAGCGGGGAGACATTGGGTCGACTGCCCAGCACTACGCCACCGAGGCCTTCGACCGCTACATGGCCGACGCGGTCACGGTGAACCCTTACATGGGCTCGGACAGCCTCGCCCCCTACCTGGCCCATGCCGACAAGGGCATCTTCGTGCTGTGTCGCACGAGCAACCCCGGTGGCGACGATCTCCAAATGCAAACACTCTCCTCTGGCAAGCGGGTCTTTGAACACGTGGCCAGGCTGGCTGCAGAACAGTGGAACCGACATGGACAGGTCGGTCTGGTGGTGGGCGCCACCTATCCCGATGAGGTTGGAATTGTTCGGCAGCTGGCCCCCGAGCTGCCGCTGCTGGTCCCAGGCGTGGGAGCCCAAGGTGGTGACCTCGTCAGAACCGTCGCCCAGGCCACCACCGCGACTGGTGGGCTTCTCTTGAACAGCGCTCGCGCCATCCTCTACGCGAGTGCGGACCACGACTGGCGCGAGGCAGCCAAGCGGGCTGCCCAGCAGACACACCAGGCCATACAGGATGCCCGTGCACAGATCACCGATTGAGCCGTTGCAGGGCCAGTCCGGCGCTTGGGCGCTGCTTCAGAAGGAGGTCAGGCGGTTCACCAAGGTGTCCGTCCAGACCGTTCTCGCACCGGTGGTCTCCTCCCTCTTGTTTCTCGCCATTTTTGCCTTCCTGCTCGAAGGCCGACTCGAGCCCTTTCCGGGTGTCGGCTACAGCGCCTTCTTGGTGCCAGGGCTTGTGATGATGACCCTGCAGCAGAATGCATTTGCAAACACGAGCTCCAGTCTCACCCAGAGCAAGATCACCGGCACCCTGATTTTTCTCATGCTCTCGCCCTTAAAGCCATGGGAGTGGCTGGTGGGCTACCTGGGTGGTGCGGTGGCCCGTGGCCTGGCCTGCGGCCTGGTGGTCTGGCTGGCCAGCATGCCTTTCATTCAGGTGAGTGTGACCCACTGGGGCTGGGTGCTGCTCTTCGGACTTCTGGCCTGCCTCATCATGGGCGCGCTTGGGCTGCTGGCCGCACTGTATGCAGAGAAGTGGGATCACGTCTCTGCCTTCCAGAACTTCCTCATCAATCCGCTCACCTTCCTGGCAGGTGTCTTCTACTCCATTCATGCGCTGCCCCCCGTCTGGCAGACCATCTCGCACTTCAATCCGTTCTTCTACCTCATCGATGGCTTTCGATACGGCGTCTTTGCCCAGTCGGATGTCTCTCCCTGGATGAGCCTCTGGGTCTGCGGCATCTTCTGCACAGTGCTGCTCGCCCTGTGCCAATTTCTCATCGCCATCGGCTGGCGCATTCGGTCCTAATGAAAACGGCCCCGAAGGGCCGTTTTCATTCCAACGCGAAGCTGCTTACTTCTTTGCAGGCGCGGCATCCTTGGCGGGTGCTGCATCCTTCTTGGCATCTTTCTTGGCATCTTTCTTGGCGTCCTTTGCAGGTGCAGCCTCTTTCTTGGCCTCAGCCTTGGCAGGAGCAGCAGGTGCTTGAGCAACTGCTGCACCGGAGAAGGCCACCATCGCGGCCATCACAGCCATCGAAATCTTTTTCATATTTTCCTCGTTGTGATTTAAGAGTGAACTCAGTACAACGAGCGCAGTCTATGCAATTCACCCCGGGCTCTGTGCTGTCTATTGTGTGCAATAGGTACGCAGCAAATATTTAGGCAAGTGAAAGCCAGGCCGCACCCAAGACGCCTGCAGAATCCCCCAGCGCATGTCGTCGTATGGGCGTCTCACAAACGCCCCCAAAAACCTGCTGAGCGACGCCCTCCGACAAGGCCTGAGGCAGCCAGTCTAGGTTCGACAGCCCCCCGCCCAGAACGACCACGTCGGGGTCGAGTGTGTTGATCAGTCGGGC
>CAZPRT010000098.1:0-4604 GCA_964589205.1 uncultured Bordetella sp.
GCCTTCACGCACGGCCCAAAGGTTCGTCACCTCACCAAAGGGCATGATCTCTGTCTGAAAGCCCAAGGGCTGGAGGCGGGATGCGATGAGCTCGCAGCAGCCTTCGTCTCGGGGAGTGACCGAGGGCCTGCGAATCAGTTCTCTGGCGAGGGCAACGGTTCGGGAGTCGGAGGCCGGCATGTCAAGAGGCTTTCATAGAGTGGCTCTGAGAATCCTACGGCAAGCTGCTCACCCCATTCCAGAATGGGCCGCTTGAGCAGCAGGGGATGCTGCAGCAAGAGCTCGAGTGCAGTGGTCTGATCCACCACGCCTTGCCGGATGGGCTCTGGCAGGCGTCGCCAGGTCAGTCCTCGCCGGTTGAGCAGGCTGTCATGGGGAATGTGCTTGAGCCACTCCAGCAGCTGGGCTTCATTCGGAGGCGCATTGCGAAGGTCGATGAAGTCAAATGCAACCCCGTGGGACGACAGCCAACGGCGCGCCTGGCGAACCTGGTCGCAGTTGGGAATGCCGTGGACGCGCGGGGTGGTCATGCGTGTTTTCAGGCGCGCAGCAGCTCGTTGATGCTGGTCTTGGCGCGGGTCTGCGCATCAACACGCTTGACGATGACCGCGCAGGCCAGGCTGTACTTGCCGTCCTCGGAGGGCAGGCTGCCTGGCACCACGACGCTGCCCGAGGGCACCCGGCCCATGTGAATCTCGCCGGTGGCCCGGTCGTAGATGCGGGTGGACTGGCCGATGAAGACGCCCATCGAGAGCACGGAGTTCTCCTCCACAATCACGCCTTCCACCACCTCCGAGCGGGCCCCGATGAAGCAGTTGTCTTCAATGATGGTGGGGTTGGCCTGCAGGGGCTCGAGCACACCGCCGATGCCAACACCACCCGAGAGGTGGACGTTCTTGCCGATCTGGGCGCAGGAACCCACCGTGGCCCAGGTGTCCACCATGGTGCCTTCATCGACATAGGCGCCGATGTTCACGTAGCTCGGCATGAGAATGACATTTCGTGCGAGGAAGCTGCCCCGGCGGGCCACTGCGGGCGGCACGATGCGCACCCCCAAGGCCTGAAGGGCGTCGGGGCTCCAGCCTTCAAACTTGGTGGGCACCTTGTCGAAGAATTGAAGGTCGCCGGCATGCACGGGCTGGTTGTCCGCAAGCCGAAAGCTCAGCAGCACCGCCTTCTTGACCCATTGGTGCACGGTCCAGCTGCCGTTTTGCTTCTCGGCCACCCGAAGGCTGCCGGCATCCAGGCCCTCGAGCACCGTGTTGACGGCCGCCTTCACGTCTGCGGGGCAATTGCCGGGGCTGAACTGGCTGCGGTTCTCCCATGCGGCGTCCAGAAGGTTGGCAAGTGTGTCGTGAGAGTTGGTCATGTCCATGCTCCTGGTCTTAAGGTTCTCGGGTGGAGGGCTCGCTTGGGACTGCGCCAAGGTCGACCCGGATGGGGGGCTGCCAGCCCGGCGCACGATGCTCCACCACCACAGTGGTGAAGATGCCGCCGCGCACGTACCACTTGGCGGTGAGCCGCAGGAAGTGGGGTGAGCAGGCCGCCACGAGGTCATCTGTGATCTGGTTGGTCACCGCCTCATGGAAGGCGCCCTGATCGCGAAAGGACCACATGTAGAGCTTGAGCGACTTGAGCTCGATGTTGCGCTGGTCCGGAAAGTAGTCGATGGTGAAGTGTGCAAAGTCGGGCTGGCCTGTGAGCGGGCACAGACAGGTGAACTCGGGAACCTCAAAATGAACGTGATACGCGCGTTCGGGTTTGGGGTTGGGGAAGGTCTCGAGGGTTCTGGAGGGTAGGGTTGCCATAAATCGGCCTCAAAGCCGTGCGTTGTTGGTTTTTAGTAGAAATTAGACTGAAGTTACTGATTTTTGGCGCTACTTAGGGCCGACTTCTCGAGTGCTATTATAGCGCAGCGTCCCTCTACCAACGATCCGTGCGACTCACCCAACTCCGCCTCTCTGGCTTCAAATCCTTTGTCGACCCCACCAGCCTGCAGGTTTCGAGGCAGTTGGTGGGCATCGTCGGCCCCAATGGGTGTGGCAAGTCCAATGTGATCGATGCCGTCCGTTGGGTGCTGGGCGAGTCTCGCGCCGCCGAGCTGCGCGGTGAGAACATGCAAGACGTGATCTTCAACGGCTCGGGTGCTCGCAAGCCGGCGGGCCGCGCCAGCGTTGAACTGATCTTCGACAACAGTGCCGGTCGCCTGGGCGGCCCCTGGGGCCGATTTGCAGAGCTCTCGGTCAAGCGTGTGCTGTCTCGTGATGGCCAGTCCAGCTATCAGATCAACGGGCAGGCCGTTCGGCGCAAGGATGTCTACGACGTCTTCCTGGGCACGGGCCTCGGCCCCCGTGCCTACGCCATCATTGGCCAGGGCATGATCTCCAGGGTCATTGAATCCAAGCCCGAGGAGCTTCGCGTCTTCCTCGAAGAGGCGGCTGGCGTGTCCAAGTACCGAGAACGTCGTCGTGAGACCGAGCACCGCCTCTCCGATGCCAAAGAGAACCTCTCCCGCGTCGATGACATTCGCATCGAGCTGCAAGGCCGGCTCGAGCAGCTCGAGGGGCAGGCGGAGATCGCATCGACCTACCAACAGAAGACCGAGGAGCGCTCGGGAAAACAGTCTCTGCTGCTGGCGATTCGTCGGCATGAGTCCAGGGTGGCCTTGGAGGCCCATGAGGCTGAGCGCCAACGGCTTTTAACGTCGCTCGAAGCCCTTCAGGCAGATGTCCGCGCACAGGAGCGGCAGCTTGAAGAGGCGCGGCAGGCGGCTGAGTCTGCCCAAGCGGTGTCCCAGTCCGCCCAGGCGAGCCTGTATGAGATCAACACCGACATTGCCCGCCAGGAGACAGAAGACCGCGGCCATGTGCAGGCCCGAGACAAGGCAGTGGCGGCCATCCAGGTCCTGACCCTCACGCTCGAGGGCATGCTGGCCGAGTCCGAGCAGATTCAACAGGCTGTTGTGGAGGCTCAGGCAGCCTTGGCTGAGTGTCAGTCGGCCTGTGAGCGGCTTGATGCCAAGGCGCAGGCAGCCCGTGTGGCCCTGGCACCGGACGAGGCGGAGCTCGATGCGATGCAGGGCCGGCTCACCGAGGCTCGGGCCACGCTTGCAGCGGCCCAGGCCGATGCGCGGGCCCTCGATGCCCGGCAGCAAGAACTTCAGCGGCAGCAGTCCGACTGGCAGGCACAGCTCGAGCGCCTGGAGCAGGAACGGGCCTCCATGGAGCGGCTTGACCCCACTGCCTTGGCCTCCATTCTTGCGCAGCAGCGAGAGGCAGAGGCCGTGGCCCAGCAGGCTGCTGCGGCGGTGATCACCCATCAGTCGGCGCTCGAATCAGCGGCCCTGGCCCACGAGTCTGCCCAGCAGGCGTGGACGCAGGCCCGAGCAGCACAGGATGCAGCAGCTGCACAGTGGCATGCTCAGCGTGATCTGTTGCGCCAGCTCGAGGCCAATGAGCAGCTCGACCCTTGGCTCGAGCAGCAGGCCTGGGGCCAGGTGGGACGGCTGTGGTCTGCCCTGCGCGTGGCCGATGGCTGGCAAGAGGCCATTGGGGGTCTGCTCGCCGATCGTCTGGGCGCAGCATTGCTGCAGCCCGACGCAAACCGCTCGCAAGCCCTCTCTGGCCTCAAGCCGCCTGCCCGTCTGCATGTGGTGGATGGTCAAGGGCTCGCCGCTGTCGCTGGGGCCCAGCCTGCTGGCCCATGGAAGCCGTTGGCGAGTGTCGTGCTCGGCGACGATGCAGCCGCCTCGGCTGCCCGCCACTGGCTGGCAGGGCTGGCCATGGCGGAGTCGCTTGATGAGGCCCTGGCCCAGCGCGCCAGCCTGCCCGATGGCCTCACCCTCGTCACCCGGTCTGGCGATCAGGTGTCACGCCACCACGTCACCTTGTCCGGCGCAGCCGGAGACAGCGGCTCGGCCACGCAGGTGAACGTGCTGGCACTGAGAGACCGCGTGGCCTCCCTCGAGCGGGCCCAGCGCGCAGCGGAGATTCATTTTCAAGAGGCAGACCGACAGCTCAAAGACCTCGAGGCTCGTCTGGCTGCAGCCCGTCAGGGTCGGCATCAGGCCGGTGAATCAGAGACCCGTGCACGTGCGCGCGCCCATGAATTGGAGCTGGCCGCGGTTCGGCTGCAGGAGAAGCAAACCCGCCTGGCGTCGGCCGAGCAAGACCTCGCCAGAGGCGTGGCCGAGCGGCAGACGGCCCTCGAGGCCTGTGCCGAGCGCCTTCGGGCATTGTCGGCCGAGTGCTCCGCGTCCTCCGAGTTGCTGGCTGGCCTGGAGTCACAGGTGAGTGAGCTTGTTGCCACGCAGGCCAGCAGTGTCGAGACCGTGGCCTCGCTGCGCGCGGCCTGTGCCGCCGTGGAGCGCGAGCTGCAGGAGCAGCGACTTCAAGAGCGCTCCAATCAGGAACGCACACATCGGCTCTCAGACCAGCTCGAAGACCTGGCGCGTCGTCAGGAGGAGTCACGTGAGCGGCTGGCCCAGCTGGCTGCCGAGCAGGCGGCTGCCGAGCAGGCCCTGGCCAAAAGCCCGCTTCAACAAAAGCTCTCCGAGCGCGTTGCCCGAGAGGCGGCCCTGCAGGATGCGCGTCGACTGGCCGATG
>CAZPRT010000099.1:0-4544 GCA_964589205.1 uncultured Bordetella sp.
CATGCACCCGACGATCTCGCTGGGCGGCCTCGGGGTCGGTGGCCTCGCGCGGGCGGCGCTGGTCGATTTCGGAGAGGCGATGGTGAAGGGCGCCGATGAGTTGCGCGCGCCTGCGAGGGTTCTGCAGCAGGTCGTCCTGCAAGTAGGGGTTGCGCTCCACCACCCAGATGTCGCCAATCACCTCATAGAGCATCTTGGCCGAACGCCCCGTGCGCCGCTCTTGGCGCAACTCCGAGACCAGGGCCCAGCCCTCATCGCCCAGCACGCGGCAGACGATCTCTCGGTCGGAGAACGAAGTGTAGTTATACGGAATCTCCCGCAGCCGGGTGGCCGAGGGGTCATCGGCCGCAAGGGTGGTGGCCAGTAAGGCAGGAGGCAGGGGCGCATTCATCGAACCCCGATTCTACGGCCCAGATGCCCTCCCGAGGACCCTTTACACTGCCGGCATGACCACGAATTACCTGCTGAACATTCTGAATGCCCGCGTCTATGACGTGGCCGACGAGACCCCTCTGGAGGATGCGCCCAGCCTGAGCCGCCGACTGGGATGCCGGGTGCTCTTCAAGCGCGAGGACACCCAGCCCGTCTTTTCCTTCAAGCTCAGAGGGGCTTACAACAAGATGGCCCAGCTCTCGGCGGAGCAGCGGGCCCGGGGGGTGATCGCAGCCTCGGCCGGCAACCATGCACAGGGTGTGGCCCTGGCTGCGCAAACACTGGGCTGTCGGGCGGTGATCGTCATGCCGGTGACCACCCCCACGGTGAAGGTGCAGGCCGTGCGCAACCGCGGGGCCGAGATCATCCTGCACGGCGACTCCTACTCCGATGCCCACGACCATGCCCTCACCCTGCAGCAGGCCCAGGGCCTGACCTTTGTTCACCCCTTCGACGACCCCGATGTGATTGCCGGCCAGGGCACGGTGGGCATGGAAATTCTGCGACAGCACCCCGACCCCATCGATGCCGTCTTTGTGGCCGTGGGCGGCGGCGGACTGGTGGCCGGCGTGGCGGCCTTCATCAAGGCCCTTCGGCCAGAGACGCTCGTCATTGGCGTGCAGACGGAAGACTCCGACGCCATGGCCCAGTCGCTCGAACAAGGCGAGCGGGTGACGCTCGCCGAGGTGGGCCTCTTCTCGGACGGCACGGCCGTCAAGCGTGTGGGCGAGGAGACCTTCCGGCTTGCCAAAGACCTGGTCGACGAGATGGTGCGGGTGGACACCGATGCCGTCTGCGCCGCCATCAAAGATGTCTATGAGGACACGCGGGCCATTCAGGAGCCCGCCGGGGCCTTGGCCGTGGCGGGCTTGAAGGCCTGGGTGGGCCGTGTTGGCGCCCTGCGGCCCGATGGCACGCCACGCACCCTGGTGGCGATCACCTGCGGGGCGAACATGAACTTCGACCGACTGCGCTTCGTGAGTGAGCGCAGTGAGATCGGTGAAGGCCGCGAGGCCATCTTCGCTGTGACCATTCCAGAGGCCCGCGGCAGCTTCAAGCGCTTCTGCAGCCTGCTGGGCCAACACAATGTCACCGAGTTCAATTACCGCATCGCCGACGCGAAACAGGCCCACATCTTTCTGGGCCTGCAGCTCTCCGAGCCCGCCCAGGCGCGGGCCATTGCCAGCCAATTGCAGGCTGCTGGCTTCGATGCCCTGGACCTCTCAAATGACGAGGTGGCCAAGGCCCACCTGCGGCACCTCGTGGGGGGGCATTCCGACCTCGCCAGCGAAGAGCGGCTCTATCGGTTTGAATTCCCCGAGCGGCCGGGTGCGCTGATGCGATTCCTCTCGGCCATGAACCCGAGCTGGAACATCTCGCTCTTTCATTACCGCAACCACGGGGCGGACTACGGCCGCATTCTGGTGGGCCTACAGGTGCCCAAGGCCGATGAAGCCGACTTCCAGAACTTCCTCTCGCAGCTGGGCTATCCCCACTGGGACGAGTCCAGCCACCCGGCCTATCAACTTTTCTTGGGGTGTCAGGAAAGCCCACAGGGCGACTGAACCCAGGCGGGCTACCCTGCCAGCTTTTTTGGACAGGCAGCCCACCTTGAAACAGCCTCACCCCTCCGACCCGGACGCCGCCGCGCCGGGCACTCCCGCAGGCCCATGCCTGGGCCATGTGGCCATTCTTGAAGACGACGACCAACTGGCCTCACAGCTCTGTGCACTGCTGCAGCTCAAGGGCTGGCAGGTGCGGCGTTATGCCCGCGGCCAACTGCTGCTCGATGCCCTGGACCGCCAGCACTTCGATGCGGTTCTGTGTGACCTGCGCCTGCCGGACATGACGGGGTTGGATGTCCTTGCAGCCCACCGAGCCCGGGCCAGCCAGCATCGGGCCCAGGGGCCGGCCATGATCATGCTCACGGGCGCCACCGATGAAGCGAGCCTGGTGCAGGCCTTCGCCCTGGGTGCCCACGACTACGTCCACAAGCCTTTTCGCGCAGCCGAGCTGCAGGCGCGCCTGTGCGCAAGCGTGCGTCGCAGGCGCAGCGACCCGATCGAGCGCGGCCAGACCATTGGGCCCATTCGGCTCGACCCCCATGGCGAGAACGGGCCGCAGGCCCACCGCAATGGGCAGGCCGTGGCGCTCACCGACAAGGAATTCCAGTGCGCCCAGATGCTGCTGGGCCAGCTCGGCCAGACCGTGTCCCGCAACGAGATTCGGCTACAGGTCTGGCGGCACAACGAGCATGTGCAGACCCGCACCATCGACACCCACATCTCTCGCGTGCGCCAGAAACTCGGCCTCACCCCCGACCAAGGCTTTCGACTCTCTCCCGTGTACGGCATCGGCTACCGACTCGACCACTTCTCGTAGAATCAAGGCCTTATGCAGCTGTTTGCCTTTGGCCTCAACCACCAGTCCGCGCCCCTGTCGATTCGGGAACGGCTTGCCTTCCCCGGCGATGCGCTGCGGGAGAACCTGCATGCCTTGCGCGGCGTGCTCTCGGGGTCGGCGCCCGAGCAGGCCTTGGTCTCCACCTGCAACCGCACCGAGCTCTACCTGGCCACCCCTCGGCCAGAGGAAGCACGCGAACAGGCCCTGGCCTGGTTGGCCCAACGCTCACAGGTGCAGCCCGGAGAATTGATTCATCACCTCTACCAGCATGCGGAGCCCCAGGCCGTGCGGCATGTCTTTCGTGTGGCCAGTGGCCTGGACTCGATGGTGCTTGGTGAGCCGCAGATCCTGGGCCAGTTGAAGCAGGCCGCCCGCGAGGCCCATGAGGCGGGCAGCCTGGGCGTGCACCTGCACCACCTTTTCCAACGCGCATTCTCAGTGGCCAAGGAGGTGCGCACCACCACCGAGATTGGCGCCCACTCGGTCTCCATGGCCGCGGCCGGCGTGAAGCTCGCCCAGAAAATTTTTGGTGACCTCTCCAAGACCACCATGCTCTTCATCGGCGCAGGCGAGATGATCGACCTCTGCCTGTCGCACTTCGGAGCCCAGCAGCCCCAGCGCATCATGGTGGCCAATCGAACCGTGGCCCGGGGTGAGGCCTTGGCCCGCAAATACGGGGGCCAGGCCATGGCCTTGTCGGGCCTGCCTGATCAGCTTCATCAGTTCGACATCGTGGTGAGCTGCACGGCCAGCACCCTGCCCATTCTCGGCATGGGCTCGATCGAGAGCGCCCTGAAGAAGCGCCGCCATCGGCCCATGTTCCTGGTCGACCTCGCGGTGCCACGGGACATCGAGGCCGAGGTGGCCGATCTTGATGATGCATTCCTCTACACCGTGGATGATCTTGGCGGCCTGGTGCGCGAAGGCGTGGAGGCCCGCCAAGGTGCGGTGGTGCACGCCGAGGCCATCATCGAGAACGGTGTGCGCACCTTCCTGCAATGGAAAGACACCCGCGAGCAGGTGCCGCTGATCAAGGCCCTCACGGGCCAGCTCGAGGCCATTCAGGCCCAAGAGCTCGCCGCCGCCCAGCGCCGACTGGCCAAGGGCGAGCCGGCCGAGGCGGTGCTGCAGGGCCTGGCCCATGCCCTCTCGCAGAAGCTGCTGCATGGCGCCTATGCAGGCCTCTCCAGCCCCGATGCCCAGGCGCGCGACGAGGCTGCCACCGTGGTGCGGCGGCTCTTTCAGCTCGACCCCAACCACCCGAGCGAGTAGGCCCCCATGATGAAGCCCAGCCTGCTGGCCAAGCTGCAGCAGATCCAGACTCGCTTTGCCCTGGTGGAGGCCGAGCTCTCCAACCCCGACCTGGCCAAACGCATGGACGACTTTCGTCGACTCTCCAAGGAGCGGGCAGACCTGGTCGAGGTGGTGGCCCAGTACGAGGCGTACCTGCAGTTGGAGCGGGACCTCGAGGAGGCCCAGCGTTGGCTCTCAGACCCAGAACTCAAGGCTTTTGCCCAGGATGAGACCGGACGGCTGCGCCAGGCGATGTCGGAGGCTGGCGGCGACCTTCAACGGTTGCTTCTGCCCAAAGACCCGAATGACGAGCGCGACATCATCCTCGAGATTCGGGCCGGCACTGGCGGCGATGAGTCCGCCCTCTTTGCAGGCGACCTGCTGCGCATGTACCTGCGGTATGCCGAGCGCAATCG
>CAZPRT010000100.1:0-4474 GCA_964589205.1 uncultured Bordetella sp.
CTCATTCAGCAGTGGGGACTGGGGCCATCCCTGGCGATCACGCTGGTGGGCTGTGCGCTGGTCGTGTGGCTGGCCTGGCGGGCCCAAGACCGGGCCCAGCATCGCAACCTCGGGGCAGCGCTCTCCAACAAGCTGGTGGCCCACTGGCTCCTGGGGGGGCTCCTGCTCGCGCTGCTCTATGGCGTTCACCTGATCGTGGCTGGGCAGCCCTGGGGCATTGTCTACGGGCTGGGCCTCTGGGGTGCCAAGGCTGCAGTCGGCCTGGGGGTCGACCTCGGCGCCGACCCATTCTGGTCTGCCCCCGCCCATGCACAGCGACTCATCGAGCCCATTCTCTGGGACATCACCTCGCTCACCAACATTGGCCTGCTCTTTGGCGCCATGGCCGCAGCCCGTTGGCGCATGCGCACCACAAGCCCTCAGGACGCTCGCCTTCAGCGGCACCAATGGATTGCAGGCGCGCTGGCCGGCCTGATCATGGGCTACAGCGCGAGGCTCGCATTCGGCTGCAACATCGGCGGCTTTCTGGGTGGCGTGGCCTCCGCAAGCCTGCACGGGTGGGTCTGGTTTGCGATGGCCTACTTGGGTTCGATCCTCGGTGTTCGCCTTCGTTTGAAATTGGACATGCCATGAGGGGTGCCACATGAAACTCGCCAGCACCCTACTTTTCTGGGCACTCCTGATTGGCCTGGTGGGCCTGGATTTCAGTCAGACCCAACGCACTCGGGTGGAGCCACCGCTGATCATGCTCGGCAGTGGTCAGGCCTCCAGTGGTGGGCACTGCTCTGGCCGCTGACACCACCTGCCCGCTCTGCGCCGGACCTGGAGGTCAGGTGGTGGAGCAGGCCACAGACTGGCGTGTGGTCCACGTCGAGGACCAAGGCCTGCCTGGCTTTCACCGGCTCATCTGTTCAGCCCATGTTTCAGAATGGCATGGCCTCAGCCCGGCCCAGCGTCTCGACATCTCCGAGGCCCTGGCCAGGTGGGAGTCCTCCCTCATGGTGCGGTGGCAGCCTGACAAGTTCAACCTGGCAAGCTTTGGCAATGTGGTTGCGCACCTGCACTGGCACCTCATGCCACGCTGGCGGACGGACCCCTGGTGGCCCCAGCCGATCTGGGGTCCGCGGCAGGCCGCCACCCATCAAACGTTGGCACCGACATCCATCACCCTCTCAATCGACGACTGGTCTGCACTGGGCAGGGCCTGCGGAGCCGTTCGACAGGCCGTCTTCGTGGAGGAGCAGGGCGTGTCCTCAGCGGATGAGTGGGACGAACTCGATGCGGTCTGTCGACACCTGCTCATCTCAAATGCCCAGGGCCCCCTGGCCACAGGCCGGCTGCTCTCCCTGGGCGATGGCCGCGCGCGCATTGGTCGCATGGCGGTGATGCGACCCCATCGCAAACATGGACTGGGGCGCATCGCGCTCGAAGCCCTCATCGAGGAGGCCAGGCGCCTGATGTTTGAAGAGGTCATTCTTCATGCCCAGACCCACGCCTTGGCCTTCTACGGGCACTGCGGCTTCGAGGCGCATGGGCCTGAATTCGACGAGTGCGGCATGCCGCACCGAGAGATGCGGATGCGCCTCTAGGACTGCCCGTGGCTTGCGCGTTGAAGACGGTCCATCACCGCCTCCCATTCGTGCGTTTGAGGGGGGCACTCGAGCCAGATCTCGTCAAGGCCGGCCTGATCCCAGTCGTTCAAGCGTGCATAGAGCTGCTGCCCATAGGCCTGCGGCTGCGCGGGGGCACGCAGAAGCTCGACGGTCAGGTCTGCAGGGATCCCCACAAACAAAGGGGGGCCTGCACCTGCAGCGTCCTCTGACACCCACCAGACTGCAATCCGTCTGGATGCACCTGGCATGTCATTCATGCGCGCTTGCATCTCCCCGCGAGAAAGCAGCCGAAGCGGTGTGCGTGGCGCGTAGTGCGAGGCGAGGCTTCCTGACACCCTCGGGGCTCGCGCATGGACATCCGCTCTTGCATCCGCCAGTCGGACCACCTTGTCGATGGCCTCTCGGGGAATGCCGCCCGGCCGCAGCAGTCTTGGCGGGTTCACGGTGCAGTCGACAATGGTGCTCTCCAGGCCCACGGCCGAGTCGCCACCATCGAGCACGGCATCCTGGGGCCCCATGCGGTCCTGGAGCCCACGAACGACATCCTGCGCACGCGTGGGGCTCACGGCACCAAAGACATTCGCCGACGGTGCAGCAAGCCAGCCACTGCCCCCGGCCGCTGCAAAGCGGGCGAGGAGCGCCAGGGCCACCGGATGGTTCGGCACGCGCAGGCCCACGGTGTCCTGCCCTCCGGTCACCTCGGGCAGGGCGCGCGGCGAGGCGCGCAGAATCAACGTCATCGGCCCGGGCCAGAAGGCTGCAGCCAATGCCTGGGCCGCCTCACTCCACGCCGAGGCCAGGGGCGTGGCCTGCGCCAAGGAGGCCGCATGCACGATGAGCGGATGCCCCTTGGGCCTGCCCTTGACCTCAAAGACGCGAGCCACGGCAGTTGGATTGCTGGCATCGGCGCCCAGGCCGTAGACCGTCTCGGTGGGAAAGGCCACCAGACCACCTGCCCTCAGAAGCTCAACCGCTCGGTCCAACGCTGTGGCCGAGAGCCGTTGCATCAGTCGAGCCGCTCCGTGATGTGGCCCATTTTTCGTCCGGGCCGAGGATCACTCTTGCCGTAGAGGTGCAGCACGGCATCATGGCCCGATGTCAGGGCTGGCCAGTTGGGCGTGACCACGGGACCATCGGAGCCGCTTGGAAACCAAAGGTCTCCAAGCAGGTTGGTCATGCGCACTGGAAACCTCAGGCCCGTCTCTCCCAGGGGCATGCCGGTACAGATGCGCACCTGCTGCTCAAACTGGCTGGTCTCACAGGCCTCGATGGTGTAGTGGCCAGAGTTGTGTGGCCGCGGGGCCATCTCATTGGCCACGAGCTGGCCGTCTTCGAGCACGAAAAACTCCACACACAAGACACCCACATACTGCATGGCCTGGGCGATCGACTGGGCTGCATCCTGGGCTGCCTGAGCGATGTCGGGAGAGACATCGGCCGGCACGGTGGTGGTGTGCAGAATGCCGTTGCGATGCACGTTCTCCGCCAGGGGAAAGACAGCCACCTCGCCACTGGCCGATCGCGCCAGAATGACCGACACCTCTTGCCGAAGGGCGAGCCGCTTCTCCAGCACACAGGCCACTCGGCCAAATGCCTCGAAGGCCTTGCAGGCCTCTTGTGCAGAGACCACGGTCTGCTGGCCTTTTCCGTCGTAGCCAAGCCGACTGGTCTTCAAGATGCCGGGAAATGCATCCGGCGGCAGGGCCAACGCCTCCTGCCCAGAACGCACAGGCCAGTGGGGCGCCACGGCCACGCCGGCCGATGCAATGAAGGCCTTCTCCACCAGGCGGTCTTGTGCCCGCTCGACGCAGTCGGCCGCAGGCATGGTCTGGCCGTGCTGCGCCAGAAAGCGCAGGGCCTGGGCCGGCACATTTTCAAACTCGGTGGTGAAGACGCACGCCTTGGCGGCAAACTGGGCCAGGGCGGTGGGGTCTTGATAGTCGCCAATGACATGGTCGTCGGCCAACTGACCCGCAGGGCCCTGCGGGTCTGGGTCGAGCAGGACCACGGTATGGCCCAGACGGTGCGCAGCCTGAATCATCATCCGGCCGAGTTGACCGCCGCCGAGGAGTCCAATCTGCATGGGTGGGCGACTAGTTCGCGGGCACCGTTGCACGGCCCAGGCTGGCATTCATGGAATGCGCTGCGGCCGTTTGTTGCAGACGGAACTGTTCGAGTCGATCTCGGAGCACATCATCCTGAGTGGCCAAGGTGGCAATCAGGTGGAGTGCCGCGTTGGCTGCGCCGGCCTCGCCAATGGCGAAGGTGGCCACGGGAATGCCCTTGGGCATCTGAACAATGGAATAGAGCGAGTCCTCGCCCCGCAGGTATTTGGAGGGCACTGGCACACCGAAGACGGGCACCGTGGTCTTGGCCGCGAGCATGCCAGGCAGATGGGCTGCGCCACCAGCGCCGGCAATGATGCCGCGAAGTCCGCGGGCGTGGGCAGTCTCGGCGTAACCGTAGAGGGCATCGGGCATGCGATGGGCAGAGACCACGCGGGCCTCATGCGGAATGCCAAAGCGGTCGAGCATCTCCACGGCGTGTCTCATGATCTCCCAGTCGGACTGGGAGCCCATGACCACGCCCACCACGGGCATGCGAACCCCGGCAATTCGAAAGAGTGCCTCTCGGTACTTGGCCGCGGTATTGGCGACCACATCGATGGGCAAGGCCGGTGCGGGCGCCGTCTTGCCCCAGTCGAGGGTCTCGAGGTAGTCGCGCACGAACTGTTTGTCGAAGCTTGGCGGGCTGATGCCTTCCTGGTATTGGTCGACGGGCCAGAACCGGGAGGAGTCAGCGGTGAGCACCTCATCCATGAGGTGCAGCACACCGTTTTCATCGAGCCCGAATTCGAACTT
>CAZPRT010000101.1:0-4389 GCA_964589205.1 uncultured Bordetella sp.
CCGCCGAGCAGACATTGTTCGCCACATAAAGCGACTGCAGGTCGTTGCTGCCCACGACGATGACCTTCTGGCACATGTCGCGGGCAATGGGCAGGCCAAAGCCACCACAGACCACATCGCCGAGGAAGTCGAGCAGCACGTAGTCGAAGCCCCAGTCGTGAAAGCCAAGTTTCTCGAGGGTTTCAAAGCCGTGGATGATGCCGCGGCCACCACAGCCACGGCCCACTTCCGGGCCGCCCAGTTCCATGGCAAAGACACCATCGCGCTTGAAGCAGACATCGCCGATGGAGACGGGCTCGCCGGCGAGCTTCTTGCGCGAGGAGGTTTCGATGATGGTGGGGCAGGCCTTGCCACCAAAGAGCAGCGAGGTGGTGTCGCTCTTCGGGTCGCAGCCGATGAGCAGCACCTTCTTGCCCTGCTGGGCCATCATGTAAGAGAGGTTCGAGAGCGTGAAGCTCTTGCCAATGCCGCCCTTGCCGTAGATGGCAACGATCTGTGTTTCTTTGGTGACCTCGCCCGTGTGGACTGGGTCGAGCGGCGCTGCGGCTTCATCGCGCAGCCGCTGCTTCATGGTGAACTGAATGGGGGCTCCGGCCAGGTTGGTGTCGGTCACGCTCATTGCAGACTCCTCCAGTCCATGATGACTTTGAGACTTGACTTGCTTTGAAAGGCTTGGTCGTAGGCCTGCGCACAGTCGGTGGCCTGCCAACGGTTGGTGATGAGCCCATCGAGGTTGAGGCGGCCGTCTGCCACGAGCTGGCCCACCGATTGAAGGTCGGCGGGCTGCCACTGGGCGGCCACGCGAAGGCGGGCCTCCCGCAGGAAGGCGGGCGCAAAATCGAATGAGAGTGGCTGGCTGTAGAAGCCTGCGAGCACCACCTCGCCACCGGGGCGCAGGTGGTGGATCCAGTCGTTGAGGGCCTGGCCCGCGCCGCTGGCATCCAGAATGCGATCGAAGAGCTGGCCCTTGCTGAAGGCCGGCGTGCGAACAAGGTAGCCGTGGGATTCGTCTTGGCGGGCCTCGTCGGTCTCCCAGACCAAGGGCTGGCCGCCGAGCGCCACCACGAGGCGGGCCACGAGCCGGCCCATCACGCCATGGCCCACGATGAGGTCTGGCAGGCCGGAGCCCGCATGCACCACGGCATGGTGGGCGGTGGCCGCCAGCGCAAGCAGCACGCCGCGCTCAGACAATTCCGAAGAAATGGGCAGCACGCGCTGAGCCGCCGTGACAAGCTCGGAGGCCGAGCCACCGAAGAGGCCGCGCACGGGCCCGAAACAATTGGCGCCAGGCACGAAGACCCACTGGCCCTCTGCAATGCCCGCCTGCGGGCCGGCCTCAATGACCTCGCCCACAGATTCATAGCCGGGCACCAAGGGGTAGCCCATGCCTGGGAAGGGTGGCATGTCGCCCGTGTAGAAGAGACGCTCCGTGCCGGTGCTGATGCCGCTGTAATGCACACGCACCCGAACATCGGCCGCGCCCAGGGGCGCGAGCGCCAGCGCTGCAAGGCGCAGCTGGCGGGGTGCTTCGAACAAAACGGCGTGGGCTTGGCTCATCTCATTGTGTCAATTTGATGTGACGAAATAACTGTAAGGCTGATGGTACACCTGAGATTGTCCTGTGCAAGCTTGTTTTTCAACTTTCTTTATTGCGTTGCGGGAGCGTCGGCCACCACCAGGCCGGTTTGCAGCGGCACGGCTGTGGGGATGGATCGGCCTTGGACAAAACCGACCTCGTGCAGCATCTCGATGAGTTCGGCAGCCGAGCGCGGCCGGCCCCCGCCCATGGCGAGCAGGTACCAGCCGAAGTAGGCATCGCCCATGGCCTCGGCACCCCGGGTGGCCGCCATGGGCTCGGCAATGAGGATGCGGCCGCCCTTGGGGCCAAAGCACTGTCGTGCGCGCGCGAGCAGCAGGCGCACCCGGTCGTCGGGGTGGTCGTAGAGCACGCGCACCAGGCTCACCACATCGGCACCCTGGGGCAGCGGGTCTCGAAAAAAATCTGCGCCATGGGCGGCCACCCGGTCCTGCAGGCGGGGATCGGTGGCCATGGCCGCAGCCGCCTGCTGGGCCACCGCAGGCAAATCCACGAGGCCCAGTTGCAGGTGCGCATGGGCATGGCCCACCGCGGTGATGAATCGGCCCAGGCCACCGCCGATGTCGAGCAGTTGTGTGTGGCCTCGAAAGTCGTAGGCGTCGATCACCTGCTGGGCCACCAGCGGCTGGCTCTCGGCCATGAGCTTGGAGTAGTCGGTGACCTCGCCTGCACCCAGGCCGCCCTCGCGGGTCTGGCCATCGGAGGCGTATGTCCAGTAGCGGCGCATGCGGGTGTCGGGGTCTTCCGTGCGCAGCAGGGTGAGTGGGTCGGTGAGGTCTTGGTAGAAGGCCTCGTGGTGACGCACCATGGCCAGAATGGCTGGGCTGTTGGCCAGCACCACGCCCTGCATGCCCAGGCCCAAGACATCGGGCGCGCGCCACTCCAGAATGCCGATCGACACACCGGCCTTGGCGAGCAGCAGCATGCGCGCATCGGTGAGCTTGCACAGGCTGGCCGCAGACTCCAGCCGCATGGGCGCGCGACGCAGTTGATCCAGAAGGCCGCTTTGCACCAGGGCCAGCAGCGTTTGCGAATAGGCAAAGCCCGCCACCAGATCGAAGAGTTGGCGCGACTGCCGGTGAACAATCCAACGCAGAAAGATGGACTGCGAGGCCCAGCGCTGAAAGGCGGGGCTCGCCAAGAGGCGATCTCGCAGCCCTGTGAGAGACCACTTCGAGGGTGCCTTGGCAGGCATCACGGCCGACACTTAAGCCCCCAGCGGCTGACGGCGAAGGCCCGCGCAGTGTTCATCGGGCAGCAGGCGGCGTGCCTGCGCGAGCACCAACTCACGCAGCTTGGTGGCACCGCGGCAGGCGGGAATGCTGGCCACGGCCTCGGCAATCAGGCCATCGAAATAGGCCACGGCACCTTCGAGGCCCAGTTCGCGGGCCGAGCTTGGCCGGTCGTGGGTGAGGTCTTGGCCTGCGGGCTTGCCCAGTTCGCTCACATCGAGAAGGACATCGCGAATGTCATCGGCCACCTGGTAGGCCTCGCCAATGGCATCGCCAAGCCGCTGCCATGCGCGCGGGTCTGCCCCGGCTGCAATGGCGCCACCCACGGTGGCCGCAGTGAACAATGCACCCGTCTTCTCGCGCTGGTAGCGGGTGAGATCGGCCTTGGATTCGCACTCCCAGGCCTGACCGGCCACGATGCCGTGGGGTGGGCCCACGGCAGCCGATAGCGTGTCCAACAGAGGCGCCATGCGGTGGGGCTCGTGGGCGCGGGCCGTGGCAATCATTCGAAAGGCCATGACAATGAGCGCATCGCCCGAGAGCACGGCCAGGCGCTCGCCAAAGGCCGCATGCACGGTGGGCACACCTCGGCGGGTGGCGGCGTTGTCGAAGCAGGGCAGGTCGTCGTGCACCAATGATGCGCAGTGGAGCAGCTCCAGGGCAGCGGCATAGGCATCGGAGAGGCGGGGGTCGTCATCGCCGCAGGCCAGGGCCACGGCCAGGCACAGGTGGGGCCGAACCCGCGCGCCGCCGGGGAAGACCGCATGCCGAATGGCCGCGGCCAGACGGGGTGGCGCATTCGATTGCAACTGGGCTTCCAGCCCTCTTTCAAGCACCCGTTCAATTCGGTCTGTCAGCATGCTGGCCTCCTGGCGTTCTGCCGCCACAACGGGCACCCGAAGAAAATGGTGTCAATTGCAACTGTCGTTGTGTACTGTACAAGCAATTTGACACTGGCACCAGCATGAATCTGACACCCCGGGTGCTTGAGACGTTTGAGCACAGCCTCGATGGCCTTCAATGGTCGGGATGGGACCGCCCCGCCGTGGCGCAGTCCCCGAGCCTGTTGTTTCTGCATGGCACGGGCGCAGACCGCAGTTCTTGGCAGCCACTCTTGGATGTGCTGCCCGAGGACTGGGGCCTGCTCGTGCCTGATCTGCCCGGCCATGGCCAGAGCCAGTTCGAGGCGCCGCAGTCGATTGGTCTTCGCGAGATGGCCCTGCGCCTGCACCGCCTGCTGCAGTCGCGCGGGATTCGCAGGCCCGATTGTGTGGTGGGGCATTCTGCGGGGGCTGCCGTGGCCGTGGCCATGGCCCTGGCACCCGAGACCACGCGGCCACACCGCATCTTTGGCGTGGCGCCCTCGCTGGTGCCACCGCCCGCATTGTTTAGTCAGATGCTGGGCCCGTTGCTCGGCCCCTTGGTGTTGTCGAGCCCGAGCCTGCTCATGCTCGGTGGCATTGCGCGCTCCACCCATGTGGTGAATCGGCTGCTCGCCTCCACCGGCACCGCCCTGCCCCATGCACGAAAAGAAATCTCCCGAGGCCTCTTTGGCCAGTC
>CAZPRT010000102.1:0-4372 GCA_964589205.1 uncultured Bordetella sp.
AGGCGGTTCCGAGGCCGCGTTCGTTGGTGTTAGGCTCGGTGCTCCCGGATCTCTCATCATTCACGGATTCTAGTGCGCGCGCATGTCCTTTTAGGTATCGCCCTCGGATGGGCCCTGTGTTCATCTGCACACGCGCTGACCTGCTCGCCCGAGGACGAGATCACCTTTCACGCCGCAAGCCTCAGGGTCGAGAACGATCTATTCATCAACACAGACCGCGACTACACGAGTGGGGTCTCGGTGGCCTTGGTCTCGCGTGACATTTCGGGGCCACTGCGCTCGCACTGCCTGCCGCTATGGGCCGACAGCCATGCACGCCTCATTGAATGGGTCGACCCCCACTTCTGGGCGGAGGATGGCCGGCTCAATACACGCCAGAACATCGTGCTGCGGCTCGGCCAGCAGATGTACACACCAAGAGACCCGCATCGATCCGACCTGATCGTGGAGGATCGCCCCTACGCCGGTCTGCTCATGAGCAGCCTGGCCTGGAACCGACGCTGGGTGGACCCCTTGGCGGGCGTGCAGGTGCTCGACACGCGAGAGATCGGGCTTGGGGTGATGGGCCCAGCCTCCATGGCCAAGGCCTCGCAGAACGCCATTCATCACATGATCGGCTCACCCCAGTTTCAGGGCTGGCATCACCAACTGAAGAATGAACCGGCCGTGCTCGTGGCGGCCGAACGCAAGGTCCGCTCAGACCTGGGCGGGGCAAGGCTGGGATGGTCCTCTGACCTGATCTGGGGATATGGACTGCGCCTGGGAAATGTCGAGACTTCCACCGTGGGGAGCATCGAGGGGCGCTTTGGGTGGAACCTGCCAAACGATTTCGGCACCTACCCCATTCGCCCTGGTGCCGACAACCGTCCGCCCCTGCGGCCACTCTCGCTCGATCGGGCGAGCCCTTGGGGTCTACACGGCTTTGCACTGCTCGAGACCAAGCTGGTGGCCTGGGACTTCTCCCTGGATGGAAACCTTTTTCACAACAGCCATTCCGTTCAGAAGCGCATCGGCATCGCGCAGCTCGCTGTGGGCCTGAGCCTTCAGACACGGCTGGCCGACCAGGGCTTCAAGCTCGCCATCATGCGGGTCTTCAAGACACCGGAGTTCAAGGGGCAGGTGGGCCGACACGGCTACATCTCGCTGCTGGCCAGCCTGGAATGGGAGCCATGATCAGCCCAAGCCCGATCGCTCAGCGGACCCCCTGAGATGGGCCAGCAGGCCCTGGGCTGCAACAAAGGCACTGGCCCAGGCCCACTGGAAATTGTGGCCGCCGAGATGCCCCGTGACATCGACAGCCTCCCCAATGAATGACAGGTTTGGTCGACCCCGAACCGCCATGGTTCGACTCTCAATGGCATGGGTGTCGACCCCACCGAGCATCACCTCGGCCTTCTTCCATCCCAGCGTGCCAGCAGGGCGCGCCACCCAATGCTCCAGGGTCTGCCGCACACGAAGCCTGTCGGCCTTTGCGAGTTCGGCCCAGCGCCGACCCGTCAGACGCAGGGCATCCGCAAAGCCATTGGCAAGACGCTGGGGCAGCAGACAGGCCAGCACCGCCTCGACGGTCAGACGGCCATGCGTGGCCTCGCCAACCTGTTCATCGAAAGACCGCCCGCCGAGCCAGTTGACCACGATGTCTGTGCCTGGGGTCCAGTGGCTGCTCGCCTGCAAAATGGCGGGGCCGGACAGCCCCTTGTGGGTGATCAAGAGGTCTTCCCGAAATTGGGCCTCGCCATAGGGAAGCGATCGTGCGCCGGCCGAGACTTCTGCCTCAAGGGCCACACCAGCGTGTGTAAAGAGCCACTCCTCCGATGCTGCGGTAAATGACAGGGGCACCAGTGCGGGCGCAATCGGTGTGACCGGCAGACCTAGCGAGGCGGCAAAGTCGAGGCCCCAGCCCGAGGCACCGATGGCGGGCACGGGCAGCCCACCCGTGGCAACGACCAAGGCCCGGGCCTGCACCTCCCCGCCACTGGTGTGGAGCTGCCAGCCCCCGGCCGAGGGCAGCACCGCCTTGACCGACACGGGGTGTCTCAAAATCACCCCCGCCGACCGGGCCTCTGCAAGGAGCATGTCCACCACCTGGGTGGCCGAGCCATCGCAGAACATCTGGCCTCGATGTTTCTCATGCACCGCGATCCGATGCTTGCCCATGAGGCGCATGAAGTCTGCGGGTGTGTAACGGGCGAGCGGGCCACGAACGAAATGTGGGTTGCGCGAGAGAAAGTTCGCAGGACCACTGCTGCGATTGGTGAAATTACATCTGCCGCCACCACTGATGCGAATCTTTTCGCCAAGCTTGGGGGCATGGTCGATGGCCACCACCCGAAGTCCGCCCTGACCAAGCAGGCCTGCGCAGAACAGGCCCGCAGCGCCTGCACCCACCACCGCCACATCCGTTGTCGTCATACCGCTCCAAGCAGTTTTACCTATGAAGTCTCGCACTTATCGCCAAAGCGACTCTACCCGCATAGAGTTCGATCGGAAAACTTTTCAGGAGGCATCATGTTTTATAAGCGTCACACCACCATCCGCGCCAGCCTTGCGGGCAGCGCAGCAGCGCTGCTCATTGGGTTGTCCGGCGCTGCCCATGCAGCCGGAAGCATTACCCTGGCGTCGACCACATCCACCGAGGCCTCTGGCCTCTTCTCCGTCATTCTGCCGGCCTTCAAAAAGGATACCGGCATCGATGTGAAGGTCGTGGCCGTGGGCACCGGGCAGGCCATTGACATTGCCAAGCGGGGCGATGCGGATGTCCTCTTCGTTCACGACACCGTCAAAGAGGAGGCCTTCGTGAAAGAGGGCTTCGGCCTCAAGCGGCTCGATGTCATGTACAACGATTTTGTGGTGATCGGTCCGAAGTCCGACCCCGCCAAGGCCAAGGGGCCGGATGTGCTGGCAGGATTCCGCAAGATTGCTGCAGCAAATGCGCCATTCGTCTCACGCGGTGACAAGAGCGGCACCCACGCCGCCGAACTGCGTTACTGGAAGGCCGCTGGCACCAGCTCCATGGGCACGCAGTACAAGGAATGCGGCTGCGGCATGGGCCAGGCACTGAACACGGCCTCGGGCATGTCAGCCTACGTGCTTTCAGACCGGGCCACCTGGGCCAACTTCAAGAACAAGGGCGACCTCACCATCCTGGTCGAGGGGGACAAGGCCCTGTTCAACCCCTATGGCGTGATTGTGGTGAACCCCGCCAAGCACCCAAAGACCAACGTGAAGGACGGCCAGGCCTTTGCAGACTGGATCACATCGAAGGCCGGCCAGGCCGCCATTGCCAGCCACAAGATTGGCGGTGAGCAGCTCTTCTTTGGCAGCGCGAAGTAAGCACTAGACATCAATGCCCTCGGCGGCCAGCAGCCGTCGCAGGGCTTGATCCAGGAGGCTGCGCGATTCCGCGGCCACACGCTGCAACTGAATGTGAATGAGGGCATCCAGGCCATCACGGCTTGCACACTCGGCGCTATAGCGCTCGAAGGCCACCACACTGAGCAGCAGATGGGCCAACTGTTGCGGACATTCGCAGTAGAGGTCGCTCTTCACATCCAGAAGCCGATTCAAAACATCCTCTGAGAGGCATGTGTTCGAGCCAATGGGCACATGATCATTCGCCTGCGCCGCCATCAGGCGACGCAGCACCGAGGCGCAGACCCGCTCGACGCCGTCGGCAGATGTGGGCCGTCGGGTGGCCTCTATGCCCTTTCGCATGAGTCCTCGAATCAGGGCGCTGGGCGCATGCCGGTAGAACAGCAGGGTCTCATTGGGCAGGAGCGCCTTTTGCAGCGCGACCAGTCGCGCACTCTGCTCGGCGGTGAGGCTGCTGAGTTCCACGAATAGAACATCCAGGGTCTCTTCGGGCAATTGCCCCACGCCCTCAAGCGTGGGCGCTGTGTAAACAATGTCGACCGCAGCCGCCCGAAGGCTCGACATCAGTGGCCGATTGGCCGCGCCAAAGCCCACCAGACCCACCCGAATGGCCGTGACCGTGGTGGGGTGACGCGGCGGCGCAGCGCCTCGCAGCCCCGAGGCATCCGAGATCATTTGAGCCAGTTGGGCATCGGAGAGGGGTGCCAGGCTGCCAATGGCGTGGCCAGCATCCACCAGTCGCTTCAACAAGGCGAGCCGTTCGACCTGTGCCCGACTGTAGAGCCGATGGGTGCCCCGGCGAAACGGTTCACCCGACACCGCGTGGCGACGTTCCCACACGCGCAGCGTCTCCACGGGAATGCCCGACAGGCGGGCTGCGGCCCCCGTCTTGACCACCCAATCTGTCGAGGCCTCCGCGGAGCTCAGTTGCGTACCCATGAGATGCACCTTTATTGAACCGTTTTAGTGAATATGAACCGATTATGAACTGAATCTTAGC
>CAZPRT010000103.1:0-4359 GCA_964589205.1 uncultured Bordetella sp.
CACTGGGCCCGAGGAGTCCAAGGCCAGCAGAGGCCAGTTCCAAGCGGTCATTCGAATGCGCTGGTCATTTGGTGGTGAGCATCACGACGGCCTGGGCTGCAATGCCCTCCTGGCGGCCCGCAAAGCCCAGGTGCTCGGTGGTGGTCGCCTTCACATTGACCCAGGGCGCGCCCGTGTCTGCCCGAATGTTGGCCACCATGTTGGGCACATGGGGCGCAAGCTTGGGCGCCTGCGCCACCACGGTGGCATCGACCTGCGCCACCACAAGGCCCTCTTCTGCAATCCGGCGGACCACCTCTCGCAGCAGCACCCGACTGTCCGCACCGGCATAGGCGGCATCGGTGTCTGGGAAGTGCCGACCGATGTCTCCAAGACAGGCCGCCCCCAGGGCCGCATCTGCAATGGCGTGCAGCAGCACGTCGGCATCCGAGTGACCCAGCAGGCCCTTGTCGTGCGGAATGGTCACACAACCCAGAATAAGGGGCCGGCCGGCCACAAGGGCATGCACATCAAAGCCCTGGCCCACACGTGGAAGATCAGTACGGCTGGTCATGGACTGGAAATCCTCTGAGAAGGTCATTTTGCGATTGTGGGGGCTGCCTTGGATCAAGAGCGGAGAGACACCCGCCGCCTCCATGGCGCTGGCCTCGTCGGTGGCCTGCGGATGGGCGTCGAGTGCCCGCAGAAGTTCACCCACTCGAAACATTTGCGGCGTCTGTGCAAGCCAGAGCCCCTCGCGTGAGATGGTCTGCTCAACGGCCGGCACCGCATGGCCATTGGATGACGCCCGCTTCACCGTGTCGGGCACCGGCATGGCCAGCAGCCCACCACGCCCCTCCGAGAGCACCGTCTCCACCAGCCGATTCAAGTCGGCTCGCGTCAGCCAAGGGCGGGCTGCATCGTGCACCAGCACCCAGTCGTGCACCACCTCGCCCCCCAAGGCCTCGTGCAGCACTTGCAGTCCGGCTCGAACCGACTGCGCCCGTGTCTCACCTCCCACGGCACAGGCCATGCAAGAGGGCCAGGCCACGTCGAGTCTGGACCAGTGTGTGTCGGTCGGTGCCAGCACCACCAGATGGCCGGCAAAATCACGGCGCTGCTCGAGCGGCATCAAGGCCTCGATGCTGCGAAGGAGCATGGGCTTGCCCCCCATGGCGCGATACTGCTTGGGCAGGCCGGCCCCAGCGCGAAGGCCCTGACCCGCTGCGGGAAGAATCGTCCAGACCCGGGGGGCGCCGCCCACGCAAGATGCCACACGTTGGCGAACCCATTGGGCCAGGCGGGCATCCGAGGTCGAAATGGGAAGGGGATCGCGCATCCCTCTAAAATTAACAGATGACGACCTCTGCTCAGGCGCAACAGGCGCTTTTATCGCCGCTTGCGCTCTATGGCCAGGCCCTGCCCAAGCCCGGCCAGTCCATCTCACTGCCCCGACCCCACGGCTCTGCCGACAGCCTGCTGCTGGCGGGCTGGCTCTCGGAATTTCCGGCGGCCGACGAGAGGGTGGCCGGCGCCGGTGGCCTGCTGGTGGCGCCCGATGCCCAAACCGCCGCAAGGCTTGCAGCCGAGATCCCCTACTTTCTCCCAGGGCGACGTGTGTCGCACTTTTCCGACTGGGAGACCCTGGCCTACGAGGCCTTCTCCCCCCACCAAGACCTGCTTTCCAACCGGCTGCTCACCCTCTATGAGGCCCTTCAGGGCAGCCTCGATCTCCTGGTGGTCGCCGCACCCACCCTGCTGCAGCGCGTGGCGCCACCCGCCTTTCTCGCGGCCAACACCTTCTTCATCAAGCCAGGCCAGACCATCAGCCTGGATCGGCTGCGCGAGCAGCTGCGCACGGCCGGCTACAACGCCGTGAGCCAGGTGGTCTCACCCGGCGAGTACGCCCTGCGCGGTGGCCTGGTGGACCTCTACCCCATGGGCAGCAGCCTGCCCTACCGCATCGAGCTGCTCGATGACCAGGTCGACTCCGTTCGGGTCTTCGACCCGGACAGCCAACGCACCATTCACCCCGTCCAAGAGATTCGGCTGCTGCCCGGCCGTGAATATCCACGGGACGAGGCCTCGGCGATGCGACTGCGCGCCCGATGGCGCGAGACGTTTGAAGGCGACCCCTCCCGCTGCAGCCTGTATCGAGACGCGGCCAACGGGGTCTTCGGTGCGGGCATCGAGTACTACCTGCCCTTGCTCTTTGATGAGCCCCTGGTGAGCCTGCTCGACTACCTGCATCCCCAGGCGCAGATTGCCCTGGTGGGCGAGGCCGACCCCGCCCTTCAAGAGGCCACTCGGGACCTGCAGACCCGCTATGAATTCCTGCGCCATGACATCGAACGGCCGGTGCTGCCGCCAAGCGCGCTCTACATGGCACCTGATGAACTCTTTGCGCAGATGGGCCGGTGGGGCCGAATCAGCCTGCACCGGGATGCCGGCGAATCGCTCACCTTGCCAGCCCCCGACATCCGTGCAGACCGGCGGGCCGATGCCCCGCTCACACGGCTGACCTCCCTGCTCGAGGCCAGCACAGAGGCCGGCGAGCGTGTTGCGCTCATGGCCGAGACCCCCGGCCGCCTCGAGACACTCGCCCAATACCTGGAGCGGGAATCGGTGGCCACACGGGCTCTGGCCGACTGGCCCACGCTCTGCGCAAGCCAGCCCGAGGATGTCGCGGTGCTCACGGGTGTGAGCCCCATCCAGGTGGGGTTTGTGGCCCCGTGGCTCGGGCTCACCGTGCTCACCGAGTCCGAGCTCTTCGCGGACATGGAGCGACGAAAGCGCCATGGCAAGCAGGACAAACAGACCAATGTCGACGCCATCATCCGAGACCTCTCCGAGCTCAAGCCCGGCGACCCCGTGGTTCACCTGCAGCACGGCATTGGCCGCTACCAGGGGCTTCAGCACCTGGATCTCGGTGAGGGCGAGACCGAGTGCCTGCACCTGGCCTATGCCGGTGGCAGCAGCCTCTTCGTGCCGGTCTCACAGTTGCACCTCATCGGCCGCTACAGCGGCGCCGATCCCGACCAGGCGCCCCTGCACAGCCTGGGCAGTGGCCAATGGGACAAGGCCCGCGCCAAGGCCGCCAAGCATGTGCGCGACACGGCCGCCGAGCTGTTGAACCTCTATGCTCGACGGGCTGCCCGCGTGGGCCACTCATTCCGGTTCGAGCCCTCCGACTACGAGCGCTTTGCGGACGGCTTCGGATTCGAGGAGACGCCCGACCAGCTCGCCGCCATTCATGCCGTGGTGCAGGACATGGTCCGAGACAAGCCCATGGACCGCCTGGTCTGCGGTGACGTGGGGTTTGGCAAGACCGAAGTGGCCCTCCGGGCGGCCTTCATTGCGGTCATGGATGGGCGCCAGGTGGCCGTGCTCTGCCCCACCACGCTGCTGGCCGAGCAGCACATGCAGACCTTTCAAGACCGCTTCTCGAGCTGGCCGGTTCGGCTGGCGGAGCTCTCACGGTTCAGGAGTGCGAAAGAGATTGCGCAGGCCCTGGGCGGCATGGCCTCGGGCCAGGTGGACATCGTGATTGGCACCCACAAGATTCTCTCGGCCCAGAGCCAGTTCAATCGCCTGGGCCTGGTGATCATCGATGAGGAGCATCGCTTTGGCGTTCGCCAGAAGGAAGCCCTGAAGAACCTTCGGGCCGAGGTCGATGTGCTGACCCTCACGGCCACACCCATTCCGAGAACCCTGGCCATGAGCCTGGAGGGCATTCGAGACTTCTCCATCATTGCCACAGCCCCGCAGAAGCGGCTCTCGATCAAGACCTTCGTGCGTCGTGAGTCGCCCTCCACCGTGCGCGAGGCACTCCTGCGCGAACTCAAACGGGGCGGCCAGGCCTATGTGCTCCACAACGAGGTCAACACCATGCAGCACCGGCTCGAGGCCCTGCAGGCCCTGGTGCCGGAGGCCCGCTTCGGCGTGGCCCATGGGCAGATGGACGAGCGCGACCTCGAGCGCGTGATGCGCGATTTTCACCAGCAACGCATCAATGTGCTGCTGTGCACCACCATCATCGAGACGGGCATCAATGTGCCCACAGCCAACACCATCGTCATCTACCGAGCGGACCGCTTTGGTCTTGCGCAGCTGCATCAGCTTCGTGGCCGGGTGGGCCGCTCCCACCACCAGGCCTATGCCTACCTGATGGTGCCCGATGAACAGACCATCACCAAGGACGCCGCCAAGCGCCTGGATGCCATTCAGTCCATGGAGGAACTCGGCAGCGGCTTCTTCCTCGCCATGCACGACATGGAGATCCGAGGCGCCGGCGAGGTCCTGGGAGACAACCAGTCGGGCGACATGACCGAGGTGGGCTTTCAGCTCTACAACGACATGCTCACCGAGGCGGTCTCGGCC
>CAZPRT010000104.1:0-4351 GCA_964589205.1 uncultured Bordetella sp.
ATGGTGATAAGGTCACCGAGCTGCCGCCCGGGTTCAAGCTGATGGCCTCCACCGACACCTGCCCGATTGCGGGCATGGCCGATGAGGCCCGTGGCTTCTATGCACTGCAGTTTCACCCCGAAGTCACGCACACCGTTCAAGGCCAGGCCATTCTGGAACGATTCGCCCTGGGCATTTGCAAGGCCAAGCCCGACTGGGTGATGGGCGATTACATCGCCGAGGCCGTGGCCCGCATTCGCGAGCAGGTGGGGAAGGATGAGGTCATTCTGGGCCTCTCCGGTGGCGTCGATTCCTCGGTGGCGGCCGCCCTCATTCATCGCGCCATCGGCGATCAGCTCACCTGTGTCTTTGTAGACCACGGCCTGTTGCGCCTGAACGAGGGCGACATGGTCATGGAGATGTTCGAGGGCAAGTTGCACGCCAAGGTCATCCGCGTAGACGCCAGCGATCTCTTCTTGGGAAAGCTCGCTGGTGTGAGCGAGCCCGAAGCCAAACGCAAAATCATCGGTGGCTTGTTTGTGGACGTGTTCAAGGCGCAGGCCGCCAAACTCAAGGCCGGCGGTGGCGGCCACAAGGGCGCTCGCTTTTTGGCACAGGGCACCATCTATCCCGATGTCATCGAGTCGGGCGGGGCCAAGAGCAAGAAGGCCGTCACGATCAAGAGCCATCACAACGTGGGTGGCCTGCCGGAGCAGTTGGGCCTGGAGCTGCTCGAGCCGCTTCGAGATCTTTTCAAGGACGAGGTGCGGGAGCTTGGTGTGGCCCTGGGCCTGCCCCGCGAGATGGTCTATCGCCATCCATTCCCTGGGCCAGGCCTGGGCGTTCGCATTTTGGGCGAGGTGAAGCGCGAGTACGCCGATTTGCTCCGCAGGGCCGATGCGATCTTCATCGAGGAGCTGCACGCGGCCATCGATCCCGCAACCGGAAAGAGCTGGTACGACCTCACGAGCCAGGCCTTTGCCGTGTTTCTGCCGGTTCGCAGCGTCGGCGTCATGGGAGATGGGCGCACCTATGAGCATGTCGTGGCCTTGCGGGCAGTCCAAACCAGCGACTTCATGACGGCCGATTGGGCCGAACTGCCCTATGCACTTCTGAAGAAGGTCTCCAACCGCATCATCAATGAGGTGCGTGGCATCAACCGCGTGACCCTCGATGTCTCATCCAAGCCGCCCGCCACCATTGAGTGGGAGTAGCGACGAGGCCTTCATGGCCTTGGCACTCGAGGCTGCAGCCCGCGCGGCCGATGCCGGTGAGGTTCCAGTGGGAGCGGTGGTGGTTCGGGGTGATGCGGTGGTGGCCGTGGCCCACAACCGTCCCATCAGCCAGCACGATCCCACGGCCCATGCAGAGATGCTCGCCATTCGGGAGGCTGCCGCCACCATCGGCAACTATCGGCTGCCCGACTGCCGCCTTTATGTGACATTGGAGCCATGCCCCATGTGTGCCGGTGCCATTCTCCATGCGCGCCTGAACGGTCTGATCTTCGGAGCCACCGATCCCAAGACCGGTGCGGCCGGCAGTGTCACGAATCTCTTTGACAGTCCTCAGCTCAACCATCAAACCAGCGTTGTCGGTGGGGTCTGTGCCGAGGCATCCTCTGAACTGCTTCGCTCCTTCTTTCGGGCCCGACGATGAGTGATCAGGCGATGACCAGCAAGACCATTAAAGGTGCCATGCGGCACATCGACATCTCGGTGGGTGCTCAGATGCTCTCGCTCTATGCGCTCGAACCCGGCCAAGACCGCTGGAATCCCGATGCCCTGCGTGACGCCAGCCCCCTGATGCGCTTTGCGGTGTCAACGGCCAAGAATGGGGTGGGCCAGGAGATGGGCAGCTTCAAGACGCCCTTGGGACGCCACCGCATCCGGGCCAAAATTGGTGCAAACGCGCCGCTGCACACGGTGTTCGTGGGGCGTCGTCCCACGGGTGAGGTCTGGTCTCCCGAGCTCGCAGAGGCCGGCCCCAAGCGCGACTGGATTCTCACCAGAATCCTCTGGCTCTGCGGCATGGAGCCCGGTCACAACCGGTTTGGGGCCTGTGACACCATGCGCCGTTACATCTACCTGCACGGCAGTCCGCCCACGGCTCAGATGGGGGAGCCGGGCTCGATTGGCTGCGTGCGCATTTCAGGCGAGGACATCATTGCCCTCTTTGATGCGGTCGAGGCTGGCACCACGGTCCACCTCCACCTTTGACCGGGGCTCCCTGAGTTTGAGCGGGGCTCCCTTGAGCGATGCCGGCTTATTGAATCTTGGCCTTGGCTTTTAGGCTTTGTTGAAATTCGCTCAGGCGCTGGCGCTGAAGGCTCTCGGTGAGCTGATCCCGGACGGCCTCGAAGGCGGGATGCGCATTCTCTCTGGTGTCATCCAGACGAATCACATGCCAGCCAAACTGTGACTGAACGGGGGCCTTGGTCACCTCGCCCTTTTTCAGGGCGACCATGGCGTCTGAAAAGGGCTTCACAAAACTCTGGGGTGTGGCCCAGTCCAGGTCGCCACCCTGGGCCGCCGAGCCTGGGTCTTTGGACTGCTTGGCCAATGCTTGGAAGGAGGCACCGGCACGCAGCTTCTCAATGACGGCTTTGGCCTCGGCCTCGGTCTCGGTCAGGATGTGACGTGCGCGATATTCCACAATCGGCTCGGCCGTGAGCCGCTTGTACTCTGCCTGAACCGCCGCCTCGGTCAGTGGGTTGCGCGAGAGCTCATCGGCCACCAGGGCCTGAATGAGAATCTGCTGACGCGAAGAATCGATTTGGAACTTGGTCTGCGGCAGTGCCGGCAAGCCCCGACGCTCGGCCTCCTGCATGAGGATTTCGCGATCCACCAACTCCTGACGCACGAGCGTGGCGAGTTCGGGCGTGGCTTGTTGGCCCTGCTTTTCGAGCTCCTGCACGAAGAGATCGGCCCGCTCCTTGGGGATGGGTCGGCCGTTGACCACGGCAATGTTCTGGGCCAGCACCAGGCCAGAGGCAGCCAGTCCGGCAGTGACGAGCACGAGCTTGAGGGGGTGAATCATAGGGACTCCGAGGGGGTTTTCGCGTCGATGGACAAGGCGTGAATGCGATGGGGCATCAGGTGTTTGACGGCATCATACACAAGCCGATGGCGTCCAATTTTGGCCAGACCATCAAAGGCTTGACTCACAATCATGAGGTGGAAATGGCCACCGCCACCAGCCGAGCCTGCATGACCTTTGTGTGCCTCCGACTCGTCCCAGAGTTCGAAGGTGCTGGGTGCGAGTGCAGCCCGAAGGCACTGCTCGATTTCTTCGGACAAGCTCATGGCGGGTCTTGTGGCTGGAAGCGACTGATGTAGACCCCCTGGGCCAGAACGAAGACCAGCATGAGTCCAATCGTGCCAAAGAGCTTGAAGTCCACCCAGGTGTCGGTGGAGAAGGCTGCTGCCACATACAGGTTGAGCGCTGCCATGAACAGAAAAAAGAGCCCCCATGCGGCATTGAGCCGCGCCCAGGCGGTCGCAGGCAATTCAACCTTCTCCGCGAGAAGTTTCTCGATGAGTCGGGTCCCCATGAAGAGTTGCGGAATGAGCAGGCCGAGCCCAAACAGTCCATAGAGCAGGCTGGGCTTGAGCTTGATGAAGCGCTCATCCTGCAGCAGTAGGGTGGCACCGCCGAAGACGACGATGAGCCCGAGGCTGAGCCACTGCATTTTGTCGATGGGCATGCCGCGAATTCGCATCCAACCCATGAGCAGGGCGCTGGCCACAATGGCCACCGCAGTGGCCACATAGAGATCGGCCAGTTTGTAAGCCACAAAGAACAGAATGATGGGCAGCCAGTCGGCCAACAGCTTGGTCATTTCTGCTTCGGCTCAAAGGTGAGGGAGGCTGCGTTCACGCAATGGCGCATGCCCGTGGGCGCGGGCCCATCCGGGAAGACATGGCCCAGGTGGGCACCACAGTTCTTGCACACGATCTCGGTGCGAACCATGCCGTGGCTGGTGTCCCGGTGCTCTGCAATTCGGTCGCTCTCAATGGCCCGGCTGTAACTGGGCCAGCCACAGCCGGCGTCGAATTTGTCTTCGGAGGCATAGAGGGGCGTGCCGCAGCAGACACAGTTGTAGCGGCCGGGCTCGAAGTGGTTCCAGTAGACCCCCGTGAAGGGCGGCTCGGTGTGTTTGAGCCGTGTCACCGCGTACTGCATGTCGGTGAGCTCTCGTTTGTAGTCGTCGTCCGTTTTCATGGGTCTATGCTAACTGGAACAGCTCACGCAGAGCGCCTGCGCCCAGTCGGGCGTGTCCTCCCGCCATGCGGCATGGGCGGGATGGTCCTCAAATGGCGACAAGAGCACGCCAAGGGCAGCCTGCAGCGGGGCAGCATCGCCATGGTCCTCC
>CAZPRT010000105.1:0-4107 GCA_964589205.1 uncultured Bordetella sp.
AAGCCTTCTCCGCCGCCGAGATTCCGCTGGCCACAGCGGCCGTAGCGCTTGCCGGGGCCCCCCCCCTCCGACGCAATCACACGGCCCGCCTCCGCCAGGTCGGGGTGGTCGTAATCTCCGAAGACCGCCTGAAGGGGCTGCCAGCCCTCGGGCGCAAACCCGAGGTGATACCGGGCTGCCGTCTCGCCCGTGATGCCACGGCCCTTGAGGTAGTCGATGGCCTCGGACGACTCTCGCAGCCGGCGCTGATAGAACTTCGCGGCCGCGAGCATCCGATCTTGCAGGCGGACCTGAAGCTCACGCGGGGCCTTGCTCGCATTGGAGGGCTCGGCCTCACGCGGCACCTCGAGGCCTGCCCGTCGAGCCAACTCCTCCACGGCCTGTGGAAAGCTGAGGCCCGTGTGCTCGATTAAGAAGCCAATGGCCGTGCCATGGGCGCCACAGCCAAAGCAGTGGTAGAACTGCTTGGACGGGCTGACCGTGAACGACGGCGATTTTTCGGTGTGGAACGGGCAGAGGCCACTGTAGTTGGCCCCCGCCTTCTTGAGTTGGACATGGGTGCCCACCAACTCGACGATGTCGACCCGCTGGAGCAGCGAGTCGATGAAAGACTGGGGAATCATGGCGTCATTGTGACGCCGAACGTGCGAAAAGCTTTAGTACTTGCGAGCAGGCAGCATCTGGCTGCGAACCCGTTTGTAATGGCGCTTTACCGCTGCAGCCTTCTTGCGCTTGCGCTCGGCCGTGGGCTTCTCGTAGAACTCGCGGGCGCGAAGCTCATTGAGCAGGCCGATTTTCTCGATGGTGCGCTTAAAGCGCCGCATGGCGGCTTCAAAGGGCTCGTTTTCTTTGGGGCGGACTAATGGCATGTGTGTTGAAGATTTCTCGGCGAAAAAGGTAAATTGTGACTGACCATGCCGAATTCCGCAAGCCAATGCCTCGTGCTGGGCATCGAAACCTCCTGTGACGAGACCGGCGTGGCCCTGCTCGAGGTGCAGCCAAGCCCCGAGGGCGGCCTGCCCAAGGCCCGGCTCTTGGGCCAGGCGCTTCACTCCCAGGTCGATCTCCACCAGGTCTACGGCGGCGTCGTGCCCGAGCTGGCCTCGCGCGACCACCTGCTCCGAATCCTGCCCCTGCTCGAGGCCTGCCTCGCCCAGGCCGGCCGGCGGCTGAAAGACGTCGACCTCCTGGCCGTGACCGAGGGGCCTGGCCTGGCGGGTGCCCTGCTGGTGGGCACGAGTGTCACCCATGGGCTTGCGGCCGGGCTTCAAAAGCCCGTGATGGGCATTCACCACCTCGAGGCCCACCTGCTGTCGCCACTGCTCGACCCCTCAGCCCAGGGCCTGCGCTTTCCCTTCGTGGCGCTGCTGGTCTCGGGCGGGCACACCCAGCTGATGCGGGTTGATGGCATTGGCCAGTACAGCCTGCTCGGCGACACCATCGATGATGCGGCTGGCGAGGCCTTCGACAAATCTGCCCAGCTCATGGGGCTGGGCTACCCTGGCGGCCCGGAGATCGCGCGCTGTGCCACCACCGGCAACCCCAGCCGATTCGCCCTGCCGCGTCCGCTCAAGCATCGGCCCGGCTTTGACTTTAGCTTTGCGGGCCTGAAGACGGCCGTGCTCACCCAGGTGCAAAAGCACCAGCCACTCTCAGACACCGACCGGGCGGACCTCGCCGCCAGCCTGCAGGCGGCCATCGTGGATGTGCTGGTGTCGAAATCCATGGCCGCGATGGCCTCCTCTGGCCTGAAGACCCTCGTCATTGCCGGTGGCGTGAGCGCCAACCAAGCCTTGCGGGCTGCCCTGGCGGAGCAGGCCTTGGTCCATGGCGTTCAGGTCTGCTTTCCCCCGCCGGCGCTGTGCACCGACAACGGCGTGATGATTGCCTGGGCCGCCGCCCTTCGGCATGCGGCCGGCCAGGCGGGTCAGCCCGCTGGCCTCATTCGCGCTCAGCCCCGCTGGGACTTGTCGTCGCTGGGCTTGCCCGCCTGAAAGCCCTGCTCAGAACCCTTCAACAGCGCCCGAATGTTCGACGCGTGCCGCCACAGCAACAAGGCGGTCATGGCCAGCACCGCGACAAAGACCTCATCGACCCCGTGAAAGACCCACCAGATGAGGGGTGCGGCCGATGCAGCCACCAGGGCCGAGAGCGATGAAATGCGACTGATGCCAAAGACCAGCAGCCAGCACAAGAGGCAGGCCAGGCCCACCTCGGCCGACAGGCCCAGTAATACGCCCAAGGCCGTGGCCACGCCCTTGCCACCGCGAAAGCCAAAGAAGACCGGAAAGAGGTGGCCCACGAAGACTGCCAAGGCCACCGAGGCCAGAAAGAGCGGCGCGTGGAGCTCGAAGACCATGGGCAGTAGAAGCACCGCCAACAAGCCCTTGGCCGCATCGCCCAGCAGGGTGAGGGCCGCGGCGACCTTGTCGCCACTGCGCAGCATGTTGGTCGCACCCGGGTTTCCGGAGCCATAGCTTCTGGGGTCGGCCAGGCCACGCAGCCGACTCACGACAATGGCGCTCGACACCGATCCCATGAGGTAGGCCGTCACCACACCTGCGGCAACGATGAGCATCGAGGCGTTGTCTTCCATGGGCGGATTATGCCCCTGGCCTAGGCGCGGGGATGGTGCTGTGCATGCAGCTTGGAGAGGCGCTCTCGGGCCACGTGCGTGTATACCTGGGTCGTGGAGATGTCCGCATGGCCCAGCAGCATCTGCACGGCGCGCAGGTCTGCGCCATGGTTGAGCAGGTGGGTGGCAAATGCGTGACGAAGCGCATGGGGGGAGAGGCCCGCGGGCAGGCCGGCCTGCTGGCCATAGCGCTTGATGAGCTGCCAGAAGTACTGCCGGGTCATGGCTGCACCGCGCTCAGTGACAAACACCACCTCCGACAGACGCGGCCCCAAGAGCACGGCCCGGGAGGTCTGCAGGTAGGCCGCCAGCCAATGGCCGGCCTCTTGGCCGTAGGGCACGAGGCGCTCCTTGCCACCCTTGCCCACCACCCGCACCAGTCCCTCAGAGAGGCCCACCTGGTGCAGGCTCAGGCCCACCAGCTCAGACACCCGCAGGCCCGTGGCATAGAGCAACTCGAGCATGGCCTTGTCACGCAGGCCCCGAGGGCTCGCCACATCGGGGGCCGCCAGAAGGCCCTCCACCTGGGCCTCGGCCGGCGCCTTCGGAAAGCGTTCGGGCTGACGGGCCGAGGCGAGGTCGTGCGACGGGTCCTCGGGCCGAAGGCCCTGTCGCACCAGCCAGCCGTAGAAGCGTCGAATGCACGAGAGCCTGCGATTGAAGCTCGAGGCCCGCAACTGGCCATGCCGACTCTGAAGGTAGGCGAGCAGGTCGACCGAACGAAGGTCGCGCAGGGCAGGAGCCTGCCCCTGGCCTTGGCACCAACTGGCCAGGTCGGTGAGGTCCCGCGCATAGGCGAGTCGGGTGTTGGCGGCGAGCCCTTCCTCAAGCCAGAGGCCCTCCACGAACTGGGCAATCAGCGCCTCATCGGCAGCCGACACCAAGGGCCGGCTCATCGGTCCGGCACCTGAGCCAGGGCCCAGGCCACGTGCTCTCGAACCAGGTCACTGGCGTGGGACGCCCTGGCCTGCAAGGCTGCACGAATCGTCTCGCAGTCGGCCAACCGGCCCGAGCCCGCCGCAGCCCGCAGCGCATTGCCCAGGCCAACGGCCAGATTGCGCAGCCACCGCACATGGCCGATGCGGGTGATCGCACTGCCGGCATGTCGGGCGGTGAATGTGGCCTCATCCCAGGCGAATAGGCTCACCAAATCGGCTGCATCCAGGCCATGGCGAACATCGAAGTCAGGCAGGCTCGCCGTCTGGGCATGCCGGTTCCAGGGGCAGACCCGCTGACAGTCATCGCAGCCATAGACCCGATTGCCCATGAGCGGGCGAAGGGCCTCAGGGATGGTGCCTGCATGCTCGATCGTCAGGTAAGAGATGCAGCGCCTCGCATCGAGTTGGTAGGGGCCGAGAAATGCCTGCGTGGGGCAGGCCGCAAGGCAGGCGGTGCAGCTGCCGCAGTGATCAGACACCGGGCCGGTGGCCGGCAAGGGCCGGTCGGTGAGCAGGGTGCCCAAGAAGAACATC
>CAZPRT010000106.1:0-4084 GCA_964589205.1 uncultured Bordetella sp.
AACAGCGCCTTCACGTCTGCCTTGACGGCATCAAAGTCGAGCTTTTTGACTTCTTTGCGGTAGTTGAAGCCCTTGAGCGGGTTCGACTTGGTGTCGTGCTGGTGCAGGATGTCCAGGTTCAGAGTGGTGGGCCACCACTCCATGTTCGTGGTCGTGCCGGAGGTGTTTCCACCGTGCATGACAGGGCACTGGCCCAGATTCGGGTCGCGTGTGTTCATGGTGTTCTCCTATGGGGGTTGTGACGCTATAGAGTATGACTATAAAAAAAGCAAAATCTAATACTAAAAATCAATGGCGCTCATTGACGAGAACTTAATCCAATGGTGGCGGGCAGTTAGGGGCGTATGGTGGGGCTCATCATGCGGCAAGTGCTGTGTACGAGCTGCTGGAATGGTGGATCGCAGTGGGGTGGGGCGATGGTTCGATCGATTTCCTCGGCGTGCAGGGCGACATCTGGGATGCGCAGTCCGACATGCTCGTGGCCTGGGTCGGCGCGATCATCGGCCTGTTGGTCTTTTCAAGACTGCAGGACCGTCAGATTCGCATGGGGACCTTGGTGTGAAGCGATCCTCGCCATGAAATAATGCATTGATGCGTCCCGATTCCCCTTGCATTGCAATTTGTTCCACCGCCCAAGGCGACGACCTCTGCCGGGGCTGTGGCCGCACCTTCGAGGAGGTGAGCAACTGGGTCTTCATGAACCAGGACCAGAAGGACGAAGTCTGGCGTCGCATCGAGGCCGAGGGCACGGCCCTTCGTTTCACCACGTACAAAGAGCGCGCTGGCTGATTTGATCGCCTACAGCGGTCTGTTTTTGTCAGCGCTCGTGGCAGCCACCGTGCTGCCCGCTCAGTCTGAGGCGGTTCTGGCTGCGCTGGTCTTGGCCGGTGAGCAGCCCATCTGGGCACTGGTGCTCGTGGCCTCTGTGGGCAATGTCTTGGGGTCTGTCGTCAACTGGCTGCTGGGCCGCGGGCTTGTCAGCTTTCGCGACAAACCATGGTTTCCGGCCTCACCAGCAGCACTGGCACGCGCTGAAGGACGCTACAAACGACACGGCCGCTGGTCGCTGCTGCTGAGTTGGGTCCCCATCATTGGGGACCCCATCACGGTTGTGGCTGGCGTCCTCCGGGAATCGATCTGGGTCTTTCTCGCCCTGGTGACGGTCGCCAAGGTGGGCCGATATGTCGTGCTGGTGGCCCTGATACAGGCCGCTTAATGTCCTGAGTGCTTCTTGCCGTGTCCATGGCCGTGATGCTGGTCATGGTCTTTGGAATTCTTGGCGGCGTGGACCTCCACCTTGACGGTCACCTCACCGGCCTGCTTGAAGCGCAAGACCACATCAAAGGTCTCGCCGGGGGTCAGGGGCTTGTCAAGGCCCATGAGCATCAGGTGATACCCCTTTGGATTGCCGCGCATGAGGGGCACTTCGGTCTTGGCGGGCAGGGGAATGCCCGGGATCTCACGCATGGTCATCATGTTGTTGCTCATCGACATCTCGTGGACTTCCATGCGCTTGGCCCGCCTGGTGGTGGCCGAGACCAGCATGTCGTCCTGGCTGCCTTTGTTCTCGATGGCATGAAAGTAAATCGACCCATTGGGCTGCCCATCGCGGGTGGGGGCTGCATGGGGATGCTCGATCTCAATGCTCCCCACTTTGAATTCATGGGCCGCGGCGGGCTGGCCCATGACCAGCAGGGGCGAGAGAAATAAAGCCAGCAGTGCGACCAGGGCTGCCTTTTTCTTGACGAAAACCATTTGAAATTTCCTTTGTCTCAGAGGTGTCGCAGATTGTAGACTCACTGTCATGAAGGAATGGCTACTCATCGTCTGGTTTGGCACCACCACCAACCTGCAGGTGCTCGACCGCTACCCCACGGAGCGCTCCTGCAAGGAGGCGATGGTCGCAGCCCGAGAGAACATCGATTCGAAGTTCAACCTGGAGTGCACCTCCGACCTGCGCGAGGGCCGCTCCGCGTTGCCACCCAGGGGCATGGGCCAAGGCATCGCCAAGTAACCCCCGGTCTGGCATGCGGATTCGCGTCTGGGATCTCCCGCTCCGTGCGTTCCATTGGTCATTGGCGGCTTCGGTGCTGGGCAGCGTGCTGAGTGTGAAGCTCGGTGAGATGGAGGTCCATGGGTGGTTTGGGCTTTTTGTGCTCTCACTGCTGATCTTTCGAGTCCTCTGGGGGTTCTGGGGGTCTGAGACCTCTCGGTTCCGATCCTTCTTGGTTTCGCCTGGCACCACCCTGCGTTACCTGCGCTCGCCGTGGCCTTCCCTGGGGCACAACCCGCTGGGGGCCTGGTCGGTGCTCGCCTTGCTCGGGCTTTTCTCGCTGCAGGCCTTCACAGGCTTGGGCACCTCCGACGACATTTTTTTCGATGGACCATTGGTGGCCCATTTATCGGATGACTGGGTGGGTCGCCTGGGATGGGTCCACACCGCAACCGAGCCACTGCTCTATGGGCTTGTGGCCATTCATGTGCTGGCCATCCTGGTGTACCGGGTGCTGAAGAAAGAGGCGCTGCTGCCGCCGATGATCCATGGCGACAAAGAGCCAACCGCTGGTGAGTTCCTGTCTGCCAGTGCTGCTCGAGATGATATGGGCCTTCGCTGGCGAGGGCTTCTCACCTACCTGGTGGCCCTCGCCATGGTGCTGATTGCGAACGCTTATTTGTCTTTGTAAGCGTCGTGACAGGCCTTGCAGGTCTTTTGAGTGGCTGCAAATGCCTTCTTGATGTTCTCGAGTTGGCCGGAGGCCGTGGCGGTCTTCAGGTCGGCTGCGGCCTTCTGGAAGTCTTGGGCACCAGCCTTCACCTTGTCCATTTCTTTCCAAATGATGGGCTTGGCCTTCCCACCCTCGGTGCCTGGGCCAAAGCCCGCCCATGGCAGCGCAGACAGCATCAGCACGACATCGGCGTTGGCCTGGGCTGCCTTGGCGTCGAAGGCCTTGTCGCCTTTGACCATGGCGCCAATGTCTGAGAAATGAGTGGCCATGACCGAGAAGGTGCTCTGGCGGTACTTGATGGCGTCCTCAGCCTTCTTGAACGTAACGGCCTGGGCCGCGAGGGGTGCCGCAAGAAGCCCGGCCATGGCGAGCGAAAGGGTGACGTTTTTCATTGCTTGTCCTTTTTAAAGTGGGGGAGCCTTCAGTGTAGCGAGTGCACGTGACGGAAGTTGTCTATAGTTTGAGGCCATGTCTGCTTACGCATTGGACGAGCGCCGTCGGGTCCTCAAAGCCGGTTGGTCGGCCGGGCTGCTCATGGCGGCGCCTGTGGCCTTGGCCCAGTCCTCCGGAGAGGAAGTGCCGATCATTGCAGCCGCCTCCGACCTCAAGTTTGTTCTTGAGACCCTGGCCGAGGCTTTCAGCAAGGCCACGGGTCAGCCACTGCGGCTCGTCTTCGGTGCATCTGGATTGCTCACCACCCAGCTTCGGCAGGGTGCGCCCTTTGAGCTCTTCATGTCGGCCGATGAGGCTTACATTCGGGGACTTGCCGCCCAGGGATTGGTGCGCGATGTTGGTGTGGTCTACGCGGTTGGGCACCTCGCGCTCGCAGTTCCGCGGTCCTCGCGCATTCAGCTCGACTCAAATTTAAATGGCCTTCGTGCCGCAGTCTCGGCGGGGCTGGTAAGGCGCTTTGCCATTGCCAACCCAGACCATGCCCCCTATGGCCGTCGTGCGCGCGAGGTGCTGGAGCACCTGCGCCTGTGGGCGCCGCTCAAGGGGCGGCTGGTCCTGGGTGAGAACGTTGCACAGGCGGCTCAGTTTGCGTTGTCAGGCTCGACTGATGGTGGGCTCATTGCAGAGTCGCATGCGCGGGTGCCGGGTTTTGCAGCCCGCGGCCGTGCTGTTGTGGTGTCTGGGGCCTTCCACTCGCCATTGATCCAGCGCATGGCGCTCACACCGCGTGCGAGCCCAGCAGCTGAGCGCTTCTTCCAGTATCTGCAAACGGCCCAGGCGCGAGAGGTTTTCTCGCGTTTTGGATTCGGCTCGCCCGAGGGGCTTGGCTGATGGACACGCAGGCGCTCCGGTTGTCGCTCGAGTTGGCCGCAGCCACTGTCCTGGTGCTCATTCCGCTGGCCATC
>CAZPRT010000107.1:0-4036 GCA_964589205.1 uncultured Bordetella sp.
GGTGTGTCACGCCGCATCGAGGGTGAGGATCGCCAAGAACTCAAAGAGGCCATGGATCAGCTCGAACTGCCCAACGGCATGAGCATGATTGCCCGCACTGCAGGCATCGGCCGCAATGTCGATGAGCTGCAGTGGGACTTGAACTACCTGCTGCAACTCTGGAAGGCCGTCGACGACGCCCGCAGCCTGCAGGCTGGCGCCTACCTGATCTACCAGGAATCCAGCCTCGTCATTCGAGCCATTCGAGACTACTTCCATCCGGACATCGGTGAGATCCTCATCGACACCGACGACATTTACGAGCAAGCACGCCAGTTCATGCTGCACGTCATGCCGGACATGGCTGGGCGGGTCAAGCGCTATCGGGACGACGTGCCCCTCTTCTCGCGCTTTCAGATCGAACACCAGATTGAAACGGCCTACTCGCGCACGGTGCAACTCCCCTCGGGTGGTGCACTGGTCATCGACCACACAGAGGCATTGGTGGCGGTAGACGTCAACTCCGCCAAGTCCACCCGTGGGTCTGACATCGAGGAAACAGCCCTTCGCACCAACCTAGAAGCCGCCGACGAGGTCGGCCGGCAGCTGCGTCTGCGAGACCTTGGTGGCCTAATCGTCATCGACTTCATCGACATGGAATCCAGCAGGGCCCAGCGGGATGTCGAGCAGCGCCTGCGGGATGCCCTCCACCACGACCGGGCCCGGGTACAGATGGGCAAGATCTCCCGATTCGGTCTGATGGAACTCTCTCGGCAGCGCCTGCGGCCAGCCCTCAACGAGGGTTCGCACATCACCTGCCCCCGTTGCAATGGCACAGGCGTGATCCGCGACATCGACTCCAGTGCTCTGCACATCCTGCGCATCCTTCAAGAAGAGGCCATGAAGGACAACACCGCCTCTGTTCACGTCCAGGTGCCTGTGGAGGTGGCGAGTTTCCTTCTCAATGAGAAACGAACAGACATCGCCAAGCTCGAGGCGCGACTGAAGGTCACGATTGTTCTGATTCCCAACAAGTTCCTCGAGACGCCCAACTACACCATCGAACGACTGCGCCACGACGATCCTCGCCTCGAGGACGTCAAGGCCAGCTATGCCATGGCCGATCAGCCCTCCACCGACTCTCCCTACCAGCTCGCCAAGGAGGAGGCTGCGGGCAAGCCTCGCCAGGAGGCCGTGGTCAAGGGCATTACGCCCAGTTCGCCGGCACCCGTCTCAGTTCGCGCATCCGCGGTGGCGGAGAGCCCGTCGATCTGGAGCCGGCTGATGTCCTTCTTCACTGGGCCGGCCGACAATGACCGCCCCACTTCCGCAGACCGACGCAAGCCCGAGGGTCGATCGGGTCGCGATGCGCGAGGACGCGGACAGGATGCCGCTCGTGGGAATGGACGCCGTGGCCAAGGCCGCAACGGCGAGCGCGGTGCAGAGCGCGGTGATTCCAAAGGCGAGCGGTCCGACCGCCCCGGCCGCGGCCGAGACAACAAGCCAGAGCGGGAAGCCCGAGAGCCTCGCGAGGCAAAAGAACCGCGCGAGCCCAAAGAGCCGCGTGAGGCCAAGGAACCGCGTGAGCCGAGGGAGCCCCGAAACCGCGAGGGTCGTAAGCCCCGGGAGCCACGGCCAGAGGGTTCTGACCAGCAGTCGCTTCCAGAGATGTCGGGCGCACCCGATGGCTCCGGCATTCCAGACTCAGACCTGAGGGAGGATGGTCGCCCGCGTCGCAGACGTCGGCGCAGCAGCCGGCGTGAAGATGGACCATCGGCCGACGAAGGTCAGAGCCGTCAACTCCTTCCCGCGTCCGACGCCGAGGCGTCCTCATCGGGCGCCGAATCGCCCGCGCCTGTGCATGCTGCGGCCTCTGAAACGGCCGCCTCAGTCGAGACCATCATCCCAACGCAGACCGTTGCAGCCGAGCAAGCCGAGGCCGCAGCCGTCTCCTCGACGCAGGCACCTGCTGTGCCTGTGCTTGTGCCTGAGCCTGTCCCTGTGCCCCTGGCCACTGCACCGACACCTGTGCCCGCTCCCGCCGCGCCTGTGGTGAAGCTGGCAGATCCGGAGCAGCTCAAGGCAGAACTCAATCAGGCAGGCCTTGAGTGGGTTCAAACGGTCGCCGCTCCCTCAGCGGCGGCAGAGTCTTCCGCAGAACCGCCACCACAGTTGGGCCGAAAGCCCCGCAAGGCCGTGGTGGCATCGGAGGCGGAGCCACTCACCATGGTGGAAACCCGCTCACCGGAGCAGCCACCGGCAGGCTAATCTCTGCGGATGTCAGAGAGCCAGCGTTTTATTCCGATCGCGGACGAAGCCCTTCACAGGCTTCGTCCCATTCTGCTGGACGAGGGCTGGTCCATGCCCGATGGGCGCCTGCTCGACACGAGAAGCCGGGGACTGCAAGACCTGCGCATCTCGGTCATCGACCAATGCAACATGCGGTGCGGCTACTGCATGCCTCGGGAGATCTTCGACAAGGACTATGTCTATCTCTCGCGCCAGGAACTGCTCGGATTCGACGAAATTGAGCGCCTGGCCCGAGCGTTCGTGGCCCTGGGGGTTCAGAAGATCCGCATCACCGGCGGCGAGCCACTGCTCCGAAAAGACCTCGAGCACCTGGTGGCCATGCTTGCCGCACTTCGAACGCTCGAAGGACAACCTGTGGAACTGGCCCTCACCACCAACGGCCTGCTCCTAGGGAAAAAGGCGAAGGCCCTGGCCGATGCGGGGCTGCATCGGGTCACTGTCAGCCTGGATGCACTCGACCCAGAGGTTTTCCAACAGATGGCAGACATCTCGGAAGCCGGCCCCCAGGATGTCATCGCGGGCATGCGCCAGGCCCAAGAGGCTGGGCTTCGGATCAAGGCCAACATGGTCGTGCAACGAGGGGTGAACGAGTCGCAGATCCTTCCCATGGCGGAACAGTTCCGTGCCATGGGTGCCACCCTTCGATTCATCGAATTCATGGATGTTGGAAGCTCCAATGGCTGGAAACTCGATCAGGTCGTGCCATCCCAGGACATCATCGCCCGCATTCACGCCCGTTTCCCACTGGAGAGGGTTGGCCGTGGCACACCGAGCGAGGTGTCCGACCGCTGGCGTTACCTCGACGGCCGGGGCGAGATCGGTCTCATCTCTTCAGTGACCGAGCCATTCTGCGGGGCCTGCTCTCGGGCCCGCATCTCGGCTGAGGGCGGTCTCTACACCTGCCTTTTTGCCACGCAAGGATCCGACCTCCGTGGCCTGGTGCGGCAGGAATCAGATGACCAACGGCTGCTCAGGGCCATTGCCCAGATCTGGGCTCGTCGTGCAGACCGCTACTCGGAATTGCGCGCACAAATGAAAAAGGGCCCGGAGGGCCCCAAGGTGGAGATGAGCTACATCGGCGGCTAGCGCTTGATGAAGTTCAAAGGACCCGGCAGAGAACTGTAATACGCCGCCAAATCGGCAATTTCTTCTTTTGTCAGTGCTGCCGCCATGCCCGCCATGATTGCGTTTTTACGCGCCCCGGTCTTGTAGTCGGTGAGTGCCTTGACCAGAAAGTCTTCGTACTGGCCAGCGAGTATGGGGTAGCTTCCATCGATGGATTTCACGCCATCGGCGCCATGACAGGCCGCACAGGCCTGGTCGGCCTTGACCTTGCCGAGCCCGATGTTGCCAGCCTGGGCCGAGACCCATCCGGTGGCCAGCAAGGCCGCTGCCGCTGATTTCAGAAAAAAAGATGTCTTCATGTGGAGCCCTCGCCTTGCTTAACGAGACCGGCGGGCATAAAAGGCCGCCAGGTCTGCAATGTCTTGATCGGTTAACGACGCACTGATCGCCTTCATGCTGGGATGGCTGCGATCGCCATTCTTGTAGGCCTGAAGAGCCGCCACCAAATAGGCCTCGTTCTGGCCGGCAATTTTGGGAACGCGATACAGGACCGGAAAGGCCGTTTTGTACTCTGGAATGCCATGGCAGCCAATGCACATGGAGTTCTTGCGAGCGCCGGCCGCGGGATGGCCCTTGAGGCCTCCTGCTGGCGCCTGCGCCATGACGGGCTGGGCGGCCATGA
>CAZPRT010000108.1:0-4009 GCA_964589205.1 uncultured Bordetella sp.
GGGGTGTCCTCTGTGCACATCGCCATGAAAGCACCCACCATGTTCAATGCCATCCTGTTGGAAAAGCCCCCCGCCGAGTCGAGCAACGCCCAGCCCACCCTGGCCTCGGTGCAGTCGCTCTCACCCGATCAATTGCCGCGCACGGGCGACGGCGACGTGCATGTGCAGGTGGCCTACTCCACCATCAATTTCAAAGACGGCCTGGCCATCACCGGTGGCGCAGGCCGCGCCGCCGTGGTGCGCCAGTTCCCCATGGTGCCGGGCATCGACTTTGCCGGCCGCGTGATCCACAGCGACGACCCGCACTTCAAGGCCGGCGATGAGGTCATTCTGAACGGCTGGGGCGTGGGCGAGCAGCATTGGGGTGGCCTGGCCCAAGAGGCCCGCGTGAAGGGGGCCTGGCTCATCCACAAGCCCGCAGGGCTCTCGGCCCGTCAGGCCATGGCCGTGGGCACCGCGGGCTACACCGCCATGCTCTGCGTGCAGGCGCTCTTGAAGCACGGCCTCGAACCCTCGCAGGGCGAGGTGCTGGTCACCGGTGCAGCCGGCGGCGTGGGCAGCGTGGCCGTGGCCCTCCTCAAAGCCCTGGGGTTCTCTGTTGTGGCCTCCACCGGCCGCGCCACCGAAGCGGACTACCTCATGGGCCTGGGTGCGGCCCGCGTGATTGATCGGGCGAGCCTGTCGGCCCCCGGCAAGCCCCTGCAAAAAGAACAATGGGCCGGCGTGGTCGACAGCGTGGGCAGCCACACACTCGCCAATGCCTGCGCGGCCACCAAGAGCTTTGGCGCGGTCACGGCCTGTGGCCTCGCCCAGGGCATGGACTTCCCCGCCACCGTGGCGCCCTTCATCCTTCGAGGCGTCACCCTCTATGGCATCAACAGCGTCACCCAGCCACGCCCCGCGCGCGATGCCGCCTGGGCCGAACTCGCACGGCTGCTCTCGCCCGCGGCACTCGATGCCATGACCACCGAGATTGGCCTGGCCGAGGCCATTCCCATGGCCAGCCGAATCCTTGATGGCCAGGTGCGTGGCCGACTGGTGGTGGATGTGAACCGCTGATGTCGGAGGACGGCCGCGTTCGCGTCTCCAAGCTGCTCGCCGAGCGCGGCATCTGTTCACGCCGAGAGGCCGACCAATACATTGAGCAAGGCCTCGTGCTGCTCGATGGCCAGCCGGTCACCGAACTGGGCACCCGTGCCCATCCCAGCCAGACCGTGGCCCTGGCCAAGGGCGCTCAGCTTCAGCAGGCCCAGCGCCTCACCGTCTTGTTGAACAAGCCCATTGGCTATGTGTCGCATGCCGATGACGACGGCCAGTACCCGCCGGCGGTGAGCCTCATCACGCCCGACCGTGAGTGGACAGACCCCAAGGCTCCACCCCGCAGGCCTGCGCCGTTCTCCACCCGCGGCCTTGCACCGGCGGGCCGCCTGGACATCGACTCCACCGGCCTGCTCGTGCTCACGCAAGATGGCCGCATCGCCCGCGTGCTCATTGGTGAGGACTCCACCATTGAGAAGGAATACCTCGTGCGGGTGGAAGGCAGCCTCGATGCCAAGGGCCTCGCCCTCCTGCAGCACGGCCTCAAGCTCGATGACAAGCCCTTGAAGCCCGCCAAGGTGTCCTGGCAGAACGAACAGCAGCTGCGCTTTGTGCTGCGCGAAGGCAAGAAGCGGCAGATTCGTCGCATGTGCGAACTCGTGGGCCTGAAGGTGGTGGGCTTGAAACGCATTCGCATGGGCCGCATTGCACTGGGCCCGCTGCCCATGGGCCACTGGCGCAGACTGGGCCCCAACGACGTTTTTTAATGTTGCGATAAACCAAGGAATCACCCATGCGCACCACCGACCTCACCCTGCGAGACGACATTCGATTCCTTGGACGCCTGTTGGGCGACACACTGCGCGAGCAAGAGGGTGAGAAGACCTTTGCCCTGGTGGAAGAGATTCGGCAGCTGAGCGTGGCCTTTCGCCGCCATGCCGATGCCAAGGCCGGCCAGCGGCTCAACCGACTGTTGAACCGCCTGAGCGCTGAAGAGGCCGTGCTCGTGATTCGGGCCTTCAGTTATTTCTCGCACCTGGCCAACATTGCCGAAGACCAGGCCCGGCTGCGCGAGGCGCATGCACTGGCCGATGAATCACGGGCCAGCCAGGCACCCAGCACACTCGCCCACAGCCTGGCCCAGTTCAAGCAGGCGGGTATTCGCAAGCCTGCTTTGCTTGCCGTGCTCAAGCAGGCGCTGGTCTCGCCGGTGCTCACCGCCCACCCCACCGAGGTGCAGCGCAAGAGCGTCATGGATGCCGAGCGCCGCATTGCGGAGCTGCTCGCGCAACGGCATCGGCACCAGGCCCTGGGGCAGGCGGCCGAGCTTCCAGCGAACGAGCGCGCCCTTCGGGCCCGCATCGCCCAGCTCTGGCAGACCCGGGTGCTGCGCACCAGCAAGCTCACCGTGGCTGATGAAATCGAGAACGCACTCTCCTTCTACCGCTCCACCTTCCTGCGGCAGATTCCCGCCATCATGGGAGAGCTGGCCGAGCGGCTCGATGAGGCCAAGCTGCCCGCCTTTTTGCGCATGGGCAACTGGATTGGTGGCGACCGCGATGGCAACCCCAATGTCTCGGCGCAAACGCTGGAGGAATCCGTGCGCAAGCATGCCGAGGTGGCGCTGCGGTATTACCTGACAGAAGTGCACCTGCTCGGCACCGAGCTCTCGGTGTCACGCCTGCTCAGGGGCACCACCCCAGCCCTCGAGGCACTCGCCCAGGCCGCCCACGATGCCAACCCCCACCGGCAGGATGAGCCCTATCGGCAGGCCTTGGTGGGCCTTTATGCTCGCCTGGCCGCCACGCTCACCCGGCTCACGGGCACCCAGGCCCTGCGGCATGCCCTGCCGCCCTCGGAGCCCTATGCCAGTGCCGATGACTTCCTTGCAGACCTGCGCACACTCGAGGCCGCCCTGGTTCGCAACAAGGGGGCGCGCCTGGCCGATGAGCGGCTACGGCCCCTGATGCGCGCGGTGCAGGCCTTCGGCTTTCACCTCGCCACCATCGACCTGCGCCAGAGTTCAGATGTGCACGAAGAGACCGTGGCCGAACTCCTGCAGACCGCAGGTCTGTGCACGGACTACACACAGCGGCCTGAGCACGAGCGTCAGAGCCTGCTGCTCGAGGTGCTCGCAGACCCCCGTGGCCTTCGCGTGCCGCGTGCCACCTACAGCGAGCGCACCCAACGAGAGCTCGCCATCTTCGAGAAGGCGCGTGATGTTCGAGATGCCCTTGGGCCCGATGCCATTCGCCACTGCATCATCAGCCACACCGAAACGGTGAGTGACCTGCTCGAGGTGCTGGTATTGCAGAAGGAAGTGGGCCTGCTCGCGGGCACGCTGCGCAACGGCCGGCTCGGCCTCATCGTGGTGCCGCTCTTCGAGACCATTGGCGACCTGGAAGAGTCTGAGCCCATCATGCGAGCCTTTTACGAGCTGCCTGGCATCGAGGCGCTCATGCGCCGCTCTGGTGGCGAGCAGGAGGTCATGCTCGGCTACTCCGACAGCAACAAAGACGGTGGCGTCTTCACCAGCAGCTGGTCGCTCTATCGCGCAAGCCAGCGCTTGGTCTCACTCTTCGCCGAGAAGCGCGGCTTGTCTCTCAGGCTCTTTCATGGCCGCGGGGGCACCGTGGGCCGCGGTGGTGGGCCCAGCTATGCGGCCATCTTGGCCCAGGCCCCTGGCACGGTGGCGGGCCAACTGCGGCTCACCGAGCAGGGCGAGATCATCACCAGCAAGTACGCCGAGCCCACCGTGGGCCGGCGCAACCTCGAGACCCTGGTGGCCGCCACGCTGGAGGCAAGCCTCTTGCAGTCGAGTGCCACCGTGCCCGAGCCTTGGCTGGCCGCGGCCGAGATGCTCTCGCGCGAGAGCCAGAAGGCCTATCGGGCCATGGTCTATGAGACCCCGGGCTTTGCAGAATTCTTCTTTGAGGCCACGCCGATCAGCGAGATCGCCGCACTCAACATT
>CAZPRT010000109.1:0-2811 GCA_964589205.1 uncultured Bordetella sp.
ATCGCAGGGTGGGCATGGCCCTGGCCATGGGCAAGACCCTTGATGAGACCCTTCAGGGGCTGGGCCACGTGGCCGAGGGTGTTCGAACTGCACCGGTGATTCGGGCCCTTGGAAAGGGCCTGGGCGTGGAACTCCCGATCGTGGAGGCCGTCTGTGCGGTGCTCGAAGGCCGCTGGACTGCGCAAGAGGCCCTGCTTGATCTCCTCTCGAGAGAGGCCGTGGACGAGTGATGGTTCAGCCTGTGTGGGGCGCTCACTCGTTCAGCTGACCCGTCTGCCGAAGGGCTTCGTAGACCACGACGGCCACGGCGTTCGACAAATTCAAGCTTCGGTTTCCTGGCCGCATGGGCAGTCGAAGCCATTGGGTTGGCTCAAACCACGCCCGTTGGGCCTCCGAGAGGCCAGCCGTCTCGGACCCGAAAACGAGCCAGTCTCCGGCCTCAAATGTGTGATCGAACACAGACCGCTGCCCCTTGGTGGTAAGTGCAAGGCAGCGGCCAGGGGGTGGCTTCTGTGTGGCCAGAAAGGTCTCCCAGTTGACATGGGTCTGGGCCAGGCAGCGCTCGTGGTAATCGAGGCCTGCGCGGCGCATTTTGGCGTCATCCAGGGGAAAGCCCATCGGCCCGACCAGGTGCAGCGATGCACCAGTGTTGGCGCAGAGTCGGATGACATTGCCTGTGTTGGGCGGAATCTGTGGCTCAACCAGGACGACGTGGAATGGGGCGTCGGGCATGCCGCGATCTTATCGAGTGCTTGCGAGCCGGTTCGACCACGGCCAGCACGATCGCACCAACCACCCGGGCCCCCGCGTTTTCCAGCGTGCTGCATGCCGTTGAGAGCGTGGCACCGGTGGTGAGCACATCATCGACCAGCAGCACGGCCTGGTGGGCGACGGGCGCTCGCACCTGGAACTGGCCGCGCAAGGCCTCGAGCCGCGCAGCTCGGGCTCGGCCAGCCTGCATGGGTGTGCTCGCGGGCTTGTCGAGTATGCGCAGACCCACCGGGCAGCCGCTGAGCCGCCCCAAACGCTTGGCCATTTCTGCTGGCAGGTGAAAGCCTCGGGAGGGAAGTCGGCCCGGGTCGGGCGGCATGGGCACCAGAAGGGGCTTGAGCCCCCAGAGGCCAGAGCGTTGCGTCTGCGGCAGCAACCGGGTGAGTTCGCAGGCCGCGGACCAACGCGGCCCGTACTTGGCCCGGCGAATGGCCTCGGCGAGCTGATCATCGTAGCGGCCTGCTGCCCAGAGCATGAGCGGGGTGCCACACGGCAGGCAGACGGTTCGCCAGCCTGCGCCGGGGCCGGGACGCTGTGCTGATGCCGCTTGGCCCGGGGAAAAAAGGGAGAGAAGCCAGTCTGCGAGGGGCATCGGCCACTATACTCAGCCGCCATGGCAGCAGACACCAGCCGACCGGCGGAGCGAACCGGCCCAGAGGCCCACGTGATGGGCGTCCACCCGGTCTTGGCGGCGTGGCGCGCAGGCCTGGACGACCGGGCGTCGATCATGCGGGTGCCGGCCGGCCACGCAAGCCGCACCCTCGGCGAGCCGCTGTCGGCGCTCGAAGGGCAGTTTGGACGCATCGACCTGGTCGGCCTGCTGCTCGGTGACGCAGACCATAGAGCGCTCCTGCAGTCGGCGGCCGGTCAATTGCAAGAGGGGGGGCTGCTCATGGTCGCTGGGCTGGGCCCGGGCACCTTGTCTGGCCTGCGCCGAGGCCTCGGCTGGACGCCCGAGGCCGTTTCGGCCTGGTGGCCGGACATGCACGACCTTGGGGATTTGCTGGTCCAGGTGGGCCTGGCCGATCCCGTTCTGGAGTCTGAGCGACTCACCTTGTCCTACCGGGGCTGGCGACGCGCCCGGGCGGACCTGCGAACCTTCCCCTGGAGGCCCCCCCGACAAGCCTGGGCCGATGTGCCGCGCCGCGCCTGGGCAACATTGCTGCAGTCGCAAAAAGGGCCTGATGGCCGGATTCTGTTGGAGGTGGAGCTCGTCTATGCGCATGCCTGGCGGGCTCCAGCGCGTCGCCGGCCGTCCCCAGAGACATCGGCGCCCGTGCAGTTTGTGCCTCGCAACAGGTTTTCCTCGGGCTGAGGCCTTGGCCGTCAATCCTTCCTGACAGCAGGGATGCTTCGCCACATCTGCCAAACGGCATATAATCAGCCACCCGGGGGAATCAGGGCGTTAAAGACGTCCGGATGGGGAGTCATGAGCGCAAACACCAATGTCGTGCGGCAGGACCACGACGACCAAACGGTCTGGATGCTTCGGCGCAACTGCAGCCTCACCCCGAAACAGTTGGTTGGGATCTTCGGATCCCTCGCGGGGTTGTCCTTGGCGTTCGCGGCCTACTGGGCCAGTCGTGGCGCTTGGGTGGTGGTGCCGTTTGCGGTGGTGGAGTGCTTGGCCTTGGGCGTGGCCTTTCTGGTGTACGCCCGGCATGCATGCGACCACGAACGGGTGGTGTTGTCGGCCTCCGATGTGTCGGTGGAGGTTGTGCAGGGACGCCAACGGCTGATGTCGACGGTGTCGCGTGACTGGTTGCGGGTGGAGTGGCCTGGTGATCGCACCAGTCTGGTCAGCCTACGATCGGGCAAGCAGGTGGTGCCGCTGGGGCGATTTGTTGATCAGGCGGGCCGCAGGCAGTTTGTTGAAGATTTAAAGCGGGTGCTGGTTGCAGCGCCCACCTGAATCACTTTATTGACGGGAAGAAGACCAAGCATGAATCGGATCTCACTATGGGCCGGCCGACTGTCGGCAGGCGTGTTGGCAGCATCCCTCTCGGCCGTGGCCTTGGCCAACGACATGACCACGCGCTA
>CAZPRT010000109.1:2911-3969 GCA_964589205.1 uncultured Bordetella sp.
CAGTGGAAGTGGGGCTACGACTACCTCAAGGGCGAGGGCCAAGGCATTGCCTTCTACTCCACCCTCACCACGCCCTACGAGCAGCGCATCAACGAGCAGGCCAAGACCCTGAATTACCTCTCCGAGGTGGACAACCCTTTGGTTGTGCCCGTGGGCAAGAAGATTCGTGTGGTCACCACGGCCAACGATGTCATCCACGCCTGGATGGTGCCCGCCTTTGGCGTGAAGCAAGATGCCATTCCTGGTTTTGTGAGAGACACCTGGTTCAAGGCTGAGAAGGTTGGAACCTACAACGGCCACTGTGCGGAGCTGTGTGGCAAAGACCACGCCTTCATGCCGATCGTGGTGAGAGTGGTCACGGCCGAGGAGTACACGGCCTGGGTCAATGAACAGAAGTCGAAATCTGCAGCGGTCTCCGGTGCAGCCCTGGCAAAAGTTGAGTAAGGAGAGCAAGCGATGAGTGCAGTTCTGGACCCACAAGGCCACGCGGCCGACGACCACGCCCACGACCACCCACATGGGCTAAGCCGCTGGCTCTTTGCCACGAACCACAAGGACATCGGCACCCTCTACCTTTGGTTCAGCTTCTCGATGCTGATGATCGGCGGCATTCTCGCACTGGGCATCCGCGCAGAACTTTTTCAGCCTGGTCTGCAGATGATTCAGCCGGAGCTGTTTAACCAACTCACCACCATGCATGGCCTGATCATGGTCTTCGGCGCGATCATGCCGGCCTTCGTGGGCTTTGCGAACTGGATGGTTCCGCTGCAAATCGGTGCTGCCGACATGGCCTTCGCGCGGATGAACAACTTCAGCTTCTGGCTGATGATCCCCGCTGCCATCCTCCTGGTGGCCTCCTTCTTCGTCCCCGGAGGTGCCACCGCAGCGGGATGGACCCTCTATGCACCGTTGACCACCCAGATGGGGGTGGGCATGGACATGGCCATCTTCGCGCTGCACCTGCTGGGCGCCTCGTCCATCATGGGCTCGATCAACATCATCACCACCATTCTGAACATGCGGGCGCCGGGCATGACCCTCATGAAGATGCCCATGTT
>CAZPRT010000110.1:0-3963 GCA_964589205.1 uncultured Bordetella sp.
CCGGCATGTCCGCCAGGTTTTCGATTCCGTGGCCGAACGCTACGACCTCATGAATGACCTCATGTCGATGGGACTGCACCGGCTCTGGAAGGCCTGGACCATCGCCCAGGCCCACCTGCGCGAGGGCCATCAGGTGCTGGATGTTGCGAGTGGCACGGGCGATCTCGCCTTGGCCATGGCGCCCAAGGTGGGCCTCACCGGCCGGGTGGTCATGACCGACATCAACGCCGAAATGCTTGGCCGCGGCCGCGACCGCCTCATTAATGCGGGCCATCGCGTGCAGGCCATGGTCTGTGATGCCGAGGCCCTCCCATTTGCAGATGAACAGTTCGACCGGGTGACCCTGGCTTTTGGCCTTCGCAACATGACTCACAAAGAGCAAGCACTCGCTCAGATTCTTCGGGTGCTCAAGCCCGGGGGCAAGTTACTGGTCTTGGAGTTTTCCCATGTGGCCAAGCCGCTGGAGAAGGCCTACGATTTTTATTCTTTCAAGGTATTGCCTTGGCTGGGTGCGAAGATCACCCACGACGCCGACAGTTATCGGTATCTTGCGGAATCTATTCGCATGCATCCTGGTCCAATCGAACTCGCTGAGATGATGCGCGGCGTTGGCTTCGGGGTGGTGCGCCACAGCCAGCACACCGGTGGTGTGGTGGCCCTGCACCAGGCCGTGAAGGTTTAACGAGGTTCAACGAGGTTTCAAGACGAAAAAAGATTCACGAAATTCAAGGAGGAGTGTCGAAATGGTTGCATCCATGCAGCAAGCAGTGAGCAAAGGCCTTCAGCGCCTGTCGGCCGTGGGCCTCTCGGTGGTCATGGCATTTGCCCTTCTGGGTGTTGCGCCCATGGCCGAGGCCAAGCGCATGGGCGGCGGTGGCTCCATCGGTCGCCAGGCCATGCCGCCCTCCAAGCCCGCCCCCGCTCAGGCCACGCCTGCGCCGGCCCAGGCATCGCCCACCAAGGCCGGTGCCGCCCCCGCAGGCGCTGCCGCCGCGCCGGCTCGCAGCAGCTGGATGGGCCCCTTGGCCGGTCTGGCCGCAGGCCTTGGCCTGGCGGCCCTGGCCTCTCACTTGGGCCTGGGCGAGGAACTCATGAGCATGATGCTCATGGTGCTGCTGGCCGTGGTGGCCTTCGTGGTCATTCGCATGCTCTTCTTCCGCCGCACCGCCCAGCCCATGCCAGCCGGCGCGGGTGCAGGCATGGGCCAGGGTGGCAACAACATGTTCCGCGGTGGTTTTGACCAGTCCGCCCCGTCCAACGCAGGTGTGCCGTCCAGTGCATCCAACAGTGGTCTGGGCGGCTGGGGCCAGCCCGTGGCCGCGCCTCCCGAGGTCGAGCAGCCCAGCGCCGCCGAGATCGAGCAGTTTCTGTCGGTGGCCAAGGGTCAGTTCACGAGCCTGCAAAAGCTCTGGGACACCGGCGACATCGCCCAGATCCAAGGCTTCTGCACCCCCGCCATGGCGGCTGAACTCGCCAAGCAGCTTGGCGATCGGGCCGACGCAGTCAATCAGACCAGCGTGGTGAACCTCGAAGCCGAGTGGCTGGGCCTGTCCCACACCACCGACGACGACGGCCATGCGGTGGAAGAAGTTCTCATCGGCTTCGGCGGCCTCATTCGTGAGTCCGCAGAGGGTGCAGCAGAGCCCTTCCACGAGGTCTGGACGCTGCACAAGCGCCGCGACAACAGCACGGGCTGGCTGCTCGCAGGCATCACGCAGCAGTAAGTTCGGGGCGCATGGACCTCCTCACGGGCCTCAATTTCGCCATCGAGCGAGATGAGGCCCTTCATGAGCAGCTCAAAGGTCTGGCCGGCCGCCGTGTGGCGGTTCGTTTCATGGTGCCAGGGCCTTGGGATGGCCAAACCTTGGAGTGGGTCTTTGCTGCCGATGGCCTGTTGGAATCGGTCGCGCGCGCCCGATCGGCCGAGGGCCTCGCGGTGGCACCGGATGTCACCTTGGGGCTCACCTCTGAATTCTTCGGCTCGGCCATCACGCAGGTGGTCTCGGGAAGGCCCACCCCTGCGAGCAGTTTCAAAGGGGTTCGCATCGAGGGCGATGCCGCCGTGGCCGAGCAGCTCGGCCCCCTGCTGGCCGTGTTCAAGGAACGCTTAGACCCCGTGCGCCTCTTGATTGCCCGCTCACCGGCTGCGAGCATGGCCAAGCAGGCCATCGACTATGCCATTCACGATGCAGGCTGGGTGCTCACCCGCGAGGAGTTCGAGCCACACACCAAGGCGGTTCGCAGCCTGCGAGACGCCATCGACCGCTTCGAGAAAAGACTAGACGCCGTCGGCCACTAGGCCTTTGTAAGCGCGCCAGGTGGCATGGCCCACCCAGGGCGCCGTGATCACCAGCAGCGGCATGAAGACGAATAGGCTCGTGCCAATGAGGGCCACAATGAGCAGGCCCCAGACCAGGCAGGTCATCGGGTTGGCCCACAGGGCCCGCGCACTGGTGAAGACGGCCTCGAGGGTGTCGGCCCCGCGGTCGAGCAGCAGCGGCACCGAGACCACCGACATTGCAAACACCAGGCTCGCAAACACGGCCCCCACACCGAGCCACACCAGCAAGAACTCGATGTTTCGCTCCGACACAATCTGGCTCAGCATGCTCTGAAGGGTGGGGTAGACGTGGGCGGCGAAGAGAGCGAGGAGCACCACCGACACCCGGGCCCAGACCACCATGAAGAAGGTGAGCATGGCGGCAAAGAAGGCAATCGATTTCCAGTTCCGACACCAGGCTGTCCAGCTCTTGATCAGGCTCAAGGGTTCACCACGCTCCCGCTGGCGCGAGAGCTCATAAATGCCCGTGCAGATGAAGGGGCCCATCAGGAAGAAGCCTGCGGTCAGGCCCATCGTGGCCTGCCACAAGGTGCCGTAGACCATCACGATCGCGAATCCCATCACGGCAAAGCAGGCCCCGTAATAAGTGCCCCGCATGCCAGTCTGCAGGAAGTCTCGCCAGCCTTGGGCCAGCCACTGAAACGGGCTGCCCACGGAAACATTGGAACGAATCTCGGTCATCTCAGCCCCCCTTCATGTGTGGTGTGTTCTTATTTTTTGAGTGCGTCCTGCTCGGCATGCAAATAAGCGCCGTGGGCATTGATCCGATTGGCGGCAGAGAATGCAGGAAGGTCTTTGAAGGCCGACCAGTCAATGCTGTCGTAGGCCTCTTCGAAGCTCTGCAGGTTGGCCACGGCCTGCGCCATCTGCTTGGAGAGGAAGTCGAGGTAACGGCGCGTGAGGTCGAGGTCTTTCTGAGGCGCGTGTGAGATGGCCCCATGGCCTGGGATGGCCACTTTCGGCGGCTGCTCTGCCATGCGATCGAGCGCAGCAAGCCAGACACGCGGGTTGGCGCTGCCCACAAAGGGCACGCGGCCGGTGAAGAAGAGGTCGCCCGCGAAGACCACGCCCAGGTTGTCGACGCGCATCATGAGGTCGTCGGGTGCATGCGCCCCCAGGCCATCGATGAGCGTGAAGCGATGCCGGCCGAGTTGGAAGGTCTCGTTCTGGCCCGGGGACACCTTGGCCTTGCGTGCAGCGAGCACCAGTCGGGTGTCTTCACTCACCCAGGGGAAGAGGTCTTGTTGGCGTTGGGCCAGCCGGTTCTGGGTGTTGGCGTCTTTGAAGACTTGCTCGGCGTTGGGATGGGCAATGATCTCCACACCGGGCCCCTGAAAGGCCTGGATGCCGTAGAAGTGGTCGGCATGGTAGTGGGAGACCACGACCAGTTTCACCTTCTCGCCGCTGGCATCTTCCAGGAGTTTGCGCATCTTGGCGCCGAGGGCAGGTGTGCCCAGGGTGTCGAAGACCACCAGGCCAGCGCCCGTGGCCACGGCCCCTGCATTGGAGATGAAGCCCGCGTTCGCGGCGCTCGCCTGGCCGGCCTGGCCGCGCACCACGTAGACATCCTGGCCGACCTTCTCGATGGCCATTGGGGGGAGGCCGTCGCTGGCGATGGCGCT
>CAZPRT010000111.1:0-3866 GCA_964589205.1 uncultured Bordetella sp.
GAGTTCACCCACCGGGAATCGCAGGCCCTCCACATGAAGAATGACACCGGGCGCCACCAGCTCCGAGGCGGGATAGACGACGCAGCCCAGCACACGGTCTGCGGGGATTTTGCGAATGGCATCGCCCGTGGGGTCGACCGAGGCCACCTGGGTGCCTTCGTAGGGGCCGCCGTGCTTGGTGAAGTACCAATACGGAATGCCGTTCTGCATGGTGACCACCACCGTCTTGGGGCCAAAGAGCTTGGGCAGGTCGTCGGCGACATCCGCCACCTGGTGGGCCTTGACCGCGAGGATCACGATGTCCTGCGGACCGGCCTCTTCGTAATTGTTGGTGGCCTTCACGTTCTTGGCAATGTGCTCTGTGCCATCTTCCATGATGAGCTTAAGACCGTTCTCGCGGATGGCCTCTAGATTCTTGCCCCGAACCATGCAGGTGACCTCCTCACCAGCCAAGGCCAGCTTGCAGGCCACCAGGCCACCGATTGCACCCACTCCAATGACTGCTACTTTCATACGTCCTCCCAAAGTCTTATTTTTTTGTTGATTCCACAACAACCACGACTACTCAAAGGTATTGATGAGTGAACCAATGCCTTCGATTTGAATTTCGATCTTGCTGCCCGGCTTCATGGAGCCAACCCCCACGGACGTGCCGCAGATGATGATGTCGCCGGGGTGTAAGGTCATGTCCTGGGAGATGAGGCTCACCAGTTCGGCCACACTGAAGTGCATGTCGGCGATGGGATAGTCCTGACGGACATCGCCGTTGAGGATGGTCTTCACCCGCAGGCTGGCGGGGTCGAGCCCCGTGGCAATGACTGGGCCGATCGGCAAAAAGCCGTCGAAGCCCTTCGAGCGCACCCACTGGGCAAAGGTGGCATCGCGAAACAGGATGTCAGCATGGGTGACGTCGTTCACACAGGTGAGGCCGAAGACATGGGTCATGGCAGCCTCCACCGACACGGCTGTGGCCGTCTTGCCGATGACCACGCCAAGCTCACCCTCAAAGACCACCTTGCCCTCGGCCCGTGGCTTTGGAATGACCGCACCTGGATCGTTGTAGGTGTTGGGGGCCTTCAGCAGGTAGAGCGGCTCGGGCGGCTTGGTGAGATTGAGCTTCGCACTGAGCTCGGCAAAGTTATTCCAAAGCGCGATGACCTTGCCAGGCTCCACCGGACGCACCAGGCGGAGGGCGTCCACCGCGAGTTGCCGGTCGGTGGGGGTGGGCGACGAGAACATGTCCCCCTGCCAGACCTGCACACGGCCAGCCTCCAACGTGCCGAAGCCCGTTTCGGCCCCATGAACAAAACGAACCCACTGCTGACCCATGGTGTTGACCTCCCTCTATGAAACTATTTTTATAAACGACTACGGGTTTCCCCTGATTATGACCTTGAATGAAAAAAAAGGGCGCCCTCGGGCGCCCTTTTTTATTGACGCCCTTCCTATCGCTGCCGCGAAAAGAGTTTGAGGTCGGCCTCCACCGAGGAGACCCCCTTCACCGCGGCTGCCACCTTCTGTGCGGCCTTGGCCTCGAATTCATCGGCCACGATGCCGGCCAGCTTCACGCGACCCTGCCGAGCCTCAATGACAATGTGGACATCCGAGGCCTCCTCGGAGCGACGCAGGGCTGCACGCACATGGGCCGCCAGCTCGGCATCGCGCAGTTTCTGCTGTGACTCTGGCGTCTCACGGAAGGCCGGCTGCGCGAGCAGGGCCTTCACCTGACCCACGCAGGCATCCACCGACAGGCGATTGGTATTGAGCACCAGGTCGTAGAGCAACGGGTCTCCCCAGACGGCACCGAAGCGTACCTCCATGTTGCGCGTGTGTGCGGCAGCACTGCGAAGGAGCTCCTCGCGAACCAGCTCCTCGTCATCGGTACCGCGCTTGTCCTTCAGCCAAGCCACCCGGTTCTCCATGGGGGCACAGACCCGAATGCACGGGATGTGTGGAATCTCACGGAGCAGGAAGGTTGCACCCCAGCCGCGAATGATCACATTGCCCTGGGCCGCCTGCTCAAACACGGCCTCCGCCACAAAGTTCGACAGGCTTTGGTTGTCGGTGGTCATGCGGGTGATCAGGCCGGCCTTGCCCTCCACCACGCGGCGAATGAGGCTGGTGGAACTGGACATGTTCTGGGCGACATGATCGACCACCTCATTCTTGACCAACGACAGCTTCAACTCCTGGGCCAGCGCCTCGGCCACATCCTTGCCGAGGGAGGCCATTTCTTGGTTCATTGCAATCACAGGCATTTGATATTCCTTGTCTTGGGCGGCTCTTGACTCAGCTGGCCGCAGCCGACTTCGGCGCACCCTTGCCACCAACAAACTTGCCGTAAGCCCAGGTCGCAATCGGGAGCAACGCCATGAAGATGGCCAGGCTCATGATGGTTCCGACGATGCCATTCGCAAAGAAGATGCCCATGCTCCCATCCGACATCAGCATGGCCTGACGGAATGCGTTCTCCGCGCCATTGCCCAGCACCAGGGCCAGCACCATCGGGGCCAAGGGGTACTTCAGTTTCTTGAGCACATAGCCCACGATGCCGAAGACCAGCATGTACCAGACATCACCCATCGCGCTTGCAACGGTGTACGCACCGATCGAACAGGCTGCGAGAATAATTGGTGCAATGATGGTGAAGGGCACGCGCAGGATGGCCGCAAAGAGTGGCACGGTGGTGAGGCAGACAATCAGCGCGGCCAGGTTACCGAGGTACATGCTCGCAATGAGGCCCCAGACAAAGTCGGGCTGCTCTTTGAAGAGCAATGGGCCAGGCTGCAGGCCCCAGATCATCAGGCCACCAAGCAATACAGCTGCCGTGGGGGAACCGGGGATGCCCAGCGTGAGCATGGGCAGCAGGGCTGCGGTGCCAGCCGCGTTGTTGGCGGTCTCGGGGCCGATGAGGCCGTCGATCTCGCCCGTGCCGAACTTGTCTCCGTTCTTGGAGAACTTCTTGGCAATGCCATAGCCCACGAAGGAGGCCGGGGTTGCGCCAGCCGGCGCAATGCCCAGGCAGGCACCGAAGACCATGGAGCGCAGGAAATTGGCCCAGTGTTTGCCGAGCATCTTCCAGGTCTTGAGCACCACCCGCGGATCGATCTTGGCGGCCACACCCTGGAATTTGAGGCCATCTTCCATGGACACCAGAATTTCACCCAGGCCGAACATGCCGATCACCGCGATCAGAAATTCAAAGCCTCGCATCAACTCTGTTGAACCGAACGTGAGTCGCAGCTGGCCAGTCACCACGTCAATGCCCACACAGGCCAGTGCGAAGCCCACCATCATGGAGGCGATCACCTTGACTGGCGCTTCCTTGCCCATGCTCATGAAGCTGGCGAAGGTGAGCACCATGATGGCAAAGTATTCGGGCGGGCCGAAGCGCAATGCATACTTCGCAATCAGCGGCGCCAAGAAGGTGATCAGACACACGGCGAAGAAGGCCCCAATGAAGGAGGCGGTGAAGGAGGTGGTGAGGGCCTCTCCCGCCATGCCCCGTTTGGCCATGGGGTAACCGTCGAAGGTCGTGGCCACCGAGTACGAGCAGCCTGGGATGTTGAACAGGATGGATGTGATGGCGCCACCGAAGAGTGAACCCCAGTAGATGCACGACAGCATGATGACGGCCGAGACCGGATCCATGCTGAAGGTGAGAGGCAGGAGAATGGCAATGCCGTTGGCGCCGCCAAGCCCAGGCAGCACGCCCATGAGCACGCCGAGAAATACACCGGCAAACATCAGCACCACATTGGTGGGCGTGAGCGCGACCGACATGCCACCTAAGAGCGCGTTGAGTTCTTCCACAATTGACTCCTGTCTAGCGAATGGGGTTGATGGTTCTAAAAGCCAAGCATGGC
>CAZPRT010000112.1:0-3801 GCA_964589205.1 uncultured Bordetella sp.
GCGCTTGGCCAGCAGGGTGAGCACCGAGGTGCCGCAGGCACTCACACCCACGCCAATCAAGAGAAAGCCCAGGCTCACCACGGCCAAGCCCGTGGCCTGGCCATCGGGGATGAGTGTGGTGCCCCAGGCGGCCAGCCAGCCGCCCGCGCTCAGCAGCAGCATGCCGCCGAGAATCCAGGGTGTGCACCAGCCGGACTGATCCGCACCGAAGCCCATGCGGGGCCGCAGCAGCTGCACCACGTAGTGGCTGGCGACCAGCAGGCCAGGAATGATGGCGGCCAGGCCGAGCTCGACCACCAGGATGCGGTTCAGGGTGGAGGTGGCCAGCACCACCACGCCACCAATGCAGGCCTGCACGAGGCCGAGCCGGGCAATGGCGCCCCAGCCGAAGTGGTGCTTGGATGCCTGCATGGTGTTGGTCATGCACCGGCCCCCAGGCCACGAAGGGCAAAGGCGCTCACCATCATGCCGCTCACATAAAGGGGCACCCCCACGCCGCTGTAGAAGAGGGCGCGGTCGATGGGGGCCTTCAAAAACCGACGCATGAGTGCGGCCTGCGCCAGGATGAGGCCTGCCACGGCCAGGGCATGCAGGGGGGCGCCCCACCAGGCCAGCAGCGCCACCACGCAGGCCTGCGGCAGCAGCATGACCCAGCAGGCCAGGCGCGCGGCGTTCTGCGGGCCGAGCTGCACCGGCAGGGATTGAACGCCCATCTGGCGGTCGCCGCCGATGGACTTGAAGTCGTTCAAGGTCATGATGCCGTGGGCCCCCAGGCTGTAGAGCAAGGCCAGTGCGATGGAGCGGGCCTCGGGCATGGCCCCGCCCGCCATGACAGCCGCACCGGTCATCCAGGCCAGGCCTTCATAGGAGAGGCCACAGGCGAGGTTTCCCCACCAACCATTTTGTTTGAGCCGCACCGGCGGCATGGAATAGGCCCAGGCCAGCACAAGGCCGAGCGCCGCGGCCAGAAAGCCCCAAGGGCCTAGCAGGCTGGCCACGACCAGGGAGAGCGCCGTCCAGACCACCGCAATGTAGAGGCCCCATCGGCCCGGAATGCGGCCCGAGGGGATGGGCCGGTGGGGCTCATTGATGGCATCGACATGGCGGTCGAACCAGTCGTTGATGGCCTGGCTCGTGGCGCAGACCATGGGCCCGGCCAGAAAGATGCCAATGGCAATGAGCAGCCAGTTCTCTTGCAGGGCCACGCCCGATGCAATCACCCCACAGGCAAAGGCCCACATGGGCGGAAACCAGGTGATGGGCTTGAGCAGCTCTGTGAACGCCAGCAGGGGCGGTCGCATGGGCTGACGCAATAGGGCAGTCATGCCCTGATTCTCCGCTTGACAAATACAACCGTCAATTGCAAGTTACAGTTTCAACAAAGGGGATCCATGCCATGACACGTCCGTTTCCGGACCAAGGCCTGCCAAGCGCTGTTGTCATTGGCAGCGGATTCGGTGGGCTCGCCGCCGCCATTCGTCTGGCGGTCAAGGGGTACCGGGTCACGGTGCTCGAGCGCCTGGGCGCCGCGGGCGGCCGCGCCAGCGTCTTCCAACAAGATGGCTTCACCTTCGATGCGGGCCCCACCATCATCACGGCCCCCTTCCTGCTCGAAGAACTCTGGGCCCTGTGTGGCGAAACCATGTCGACCGACATCGACCTTCGCCCCATGAAGCCCTTCTATCGCATACGGTTTCACGACGGCAGCCACTTCGATTACTTCGGTGCCACCGAGCCCATGCGGGCCGAGGTGGCAAGGATCTCCCCGGAAGACGTGGCGGGCTACGACGCCTTCATGACGGAGGCCGACCTCTGCTATCAGCTCGGCTACGAGGAGCTCGGCACCGTGCCCTTTGAAACCCTGGGCTCACTCTTTGCGGCCATGCCTTCCATGGTGCGCATGCGGGCCTGGAACAGCATCTTCAGCATGGCCAGGCGGCACTTCAAGAGCGAGAAGCTGCAGCAGGTCTTTAGCTTTCATCCGCTGCTCATTGGAGGCAACCCGCTGCGGGTCACGCAGGTCTACAGCCTCATTCTCTCGCTTGAGCGGCAGTTCGGTGTGCACTCGGCCATGGGCGGCACGGGCGCCATTGTGGCGGGCCTGGTGCGTCTGCTCGAGCGCCAAGGCGGCGCGGTTCGATACAACGCCGATGTCCAAGAAATCCTCAGCGAGAACGGCAAGGTCACCGGCGTACGCCTGCAGTCTGGCCAGACCATCGCGGCAGACCTCGTGGTCTCGAATGCCGATGCCGCCTGGACATACGAGCGGGCCATGCCCAGCCAGCCACGGCGCGTCTGGACCGACCGCAAGCTCGCCCGCACCCATTACTCCATGAGCCTGTTCGTCTGGTACTTCGGCACACGGCGGGTATACGACGACATTCCCCACCACATGATTCTGCTGGGCCCCCGCTACGAGGGCCTGCTCACCGACATCTTCGACAACAAGGTGCTCAGTGACGACTTCAGCCTGTATCTGCACCGGCCCACCGCCACCGACCCGTCCCTGGCACCGCCGAACTGCGACACCTTCTATGTGCTCTCCCCGGTGCCTCACCAAGAGGCGGGCATCGACTGGCAGGCCCAGGCCGAGCCCTACCGACAGCGCATCGAGGCCTACCTGCAAGACACCGTGCTGCCGGGGCTCTCGGAGAACATCGTCACCTCGTTCAGCATGACGCCCGATGACTTCTCATCGCGCTACCTGGCTCACAAGGGCGCGGCCTTCGGCCTGGAGCCTGTGCTGCTGCAGAGCGCCTGGTTTCGGCCGCACAACCGCAGCGAAGAACTTCGCGGCCTCTACCTGGTGGGCGCGAGCACCCATCCCGGCGCAGGCATTCCCGGGGTGCTCACCTCGGCCAAGGCCCTCGACACCCTCATTCCGCAGGCCGCCAACCACCACCTGGTGGGCGCCTAGGTGTCATACATGCTGCAGGGCTCCAACCAGGCCCTCATGCGCCAAGGCTCGAAGTCGTTCTATGCCGCCTCACGCCTGCTGCCTCCGCGCTTTCGAGACGCGGCCGTCGACCTCTATGGCTTTTGCCGCGTGGCCGACGACGCCGTGGATGATTCCGGTGCAAGCCCTGAAGTCATGGCAGAGCTCCATGCGCGGCTCGATGCGATTTATGCAGGCCAGCCCATGGCCATTGCCGAAGACGAGGCCTTTGCCCAGGTGGTGTCCAAGCATCGGCTGCCCAAGCGAATTCCCCTGGCCTTGCTCGAGGGCTTTGCCTGGGATGCCCAGGGCCGTCGCTACGAAACATTGGAGTCCCTCTGCGACTACGGCGCGCGGGTGGCGGGCACCGTGGGCGCGATGATGGCCTTGGTCATGGGGGTGCGCGAGGCACGCCCCATGGCGCGCGCCTGCGAACTGGGTGTGGCCATGCAGCTCACCAACATTGCACGCGACGTGGGCGAAGATGCCCGCATGGGCCGGCTCTACCTGCCGCGCACCTGGCTGCGTGAGGAGGGCCTCGACCCAGACGCCTGGCTTGCGAACCCCTCCTTCGGCCCCGAGATTGCCCGTGTGGTGGCGCGGCTCTTGTCCGCGGCCGATGCCCTCTATCGACGCTCTGAGGAAGGCGTGTGGTTTCTGCCGCGCGGCTGTCGTCCGGCCATTCTCGCGGCCCGCCACATTTATGCCGACATTGGCCGAGAGATCGGCAGTGCCCGTTTCAATTCCATCGACCACCGGGCCCATGTCTCGGGCCGAAAAAAGCTCGCTCGAATCGCACAGTCACTGCCGGCCTTCTTGGTGGCCCCGCGCCTGCCCCGCGGCCACAAGCCGCTGGAGTCCATTCA
>CAZPRT010000113.1:0-3778 GCA_964589205.1 uncultured Bordetella sp.
GTGACCACCTACGGCCGAGATGTGCTGCTCACCACCCGGGTGAAGGCCACCCTCCTGGATGCGCGCGACCTCAATGGTAACCTCATCAAGGTGGTCACCGAGTCGAGCACCGTCTACCTCATGGGCGTGGTGTCTCCCCGCGAGGCCTCGCGGGCTTCTGAAATTGTCTCCCGGGTGCCGGGTGTGCGCCGCGTGGTGCAGGCCTTTGAGGTCATCACCGAGGAGCAGGCCCGTGCCATCGACACAGCCCTCCAGGGCGGCAAGCCCGCGCCCGAGGTCAAGGGCACCCCATCCACCCAGCCGGTGCCGCCGCCAGCGGGCGCACCGCAGGTCATGCCCGTCCGATGACCACTCGCCGCAACCTGCTGCTGGGGCTTGGGGCCTTGGGCGGGTTGGCGGCCATCGGCACCTGGGCCACGCGCAGAACGCCCGCCCCGTTGGTCTCTGGCCAAACACTGTCGGGCGAAGCCGTGTCCACCCAGGCCTTGCTGGGCCGGCCTTACCTGGTGAATTTCTGGGCCACCAGCTGCGTGACCTGTGTGCGTGAGATGCCCGAGCTCGTGTCTTTGCACCAGTCCTTCGAGGCCAAGGGGTTTCGCACCTTGGCCGTGGCCATGCACTACGACCGCCCCGAGTTCCTGCAGCGATTCGTGGAAGATCGGCAACTGCCCTTCTGGGTGCTCCACGACACGGACAACCAATGGGCCAAGGCCTGGGGCGACGTCTCGGTCACGCCCACCACCTTCGTGGTCGATGCCAAGGGCCAGGTCTACAAGCGTTTTGTGGGCGAGCCGGATTTTGAGCATCTGCGCCGCTGGCTCACCAAATCACTCGCCTAGACCCCTTGTAGCACCCCGTGGGCCTGCTGGTCTGCGTGGTAGGACGAGCGCACCAGTGGCCCCACCGCGGCATGCACAAAGCCCATGGCCTGGGCCTGCGCCTCGATGGTTTTGAACTCCTCTGGGGTCGCATAGCGCGTCACCGGCAGGTGCGCATTCGAGGGCGCCAGGTACTGGCCCACCGTGAGCATGTCGACATCATGGGCCCGCAGGTCTTGCATCACGGCAAGCACCTCGTCCAGTGTCTCTCCCAGGCCCAGCATGATGCCGCTCTTGGTGGGCACGCCCGGCACGCGGGCCTTGAAGGTCTTGAGCAGGTTCAGCGAGTGCTGGTAATCCGAGCCCGGCCGGGCGGCCCGATACAGCCTGGGCACGGTCTCCAGGTTGTGGTTCATCACATCGGGTGGATCGGCCTCCAAAATGGCCATGGCCCGATCGAGCCGGCCACGGAAGTCCGGCACCAGCACCTCGATCTGGGTCTGGGGTGAGGCGGCCCGAACGGCTTGAATGCAATGAACAAAGTGCTGGGCGCCGCCGTCCTTGAGGTCGTCGCGGTCTACGCTGGTGATCACCACGTAGCGCAGGCGCAGGGCCGCAATGGTCTTGGCCAGGTTGGCGGGTTCGGCCTCATCGAGTGGGTCTGGGCGGCCGTGGCCGACGTCACAGAATGGGCATCGCCGGGTGCACTTGTCGCCCATGATCATGAAGGTGGCCGTGCCATTGCCAAAGCACTCACCAATGTTGGGGCAGGAGGCCTCCTCACACACGGTGTGTAGCTGGTGGGCGCGCAGGATGGATTTGATCTCCGTAAAGCGGCTGTTGGGCGATGCGGCCTTCACCCGAATCCAGTCGGGCTTGGGCAACGGCGCCTGCGGTGCAATCACCTTGATGGGAATCTTGGCGGTCTTGGCCGCACCCTTGAGCTTGGGGTGTGGCTTTTGCGGGCCTTGATCGAGCAGGCGTTGTTGGGCGGTGTCAGTCATGTTCCGAAGGCATCTTCAAATCGTGCGCACAGGGCATCGGCTGCAGCCTGCCAGCCCACGCGGTGCCCCAGTGTAGCCAGGTCTGTGACCCGCAGGCCAGCATGGCCACACGGGTTGATGCGGTCGAAGGCGCTCAGGTCCATGTCCAGGTTGATGGCCAGTCCGTGGGTGGTGCAGCCGCGCCGCAGCTTCAAGCCCAGGGCCGCGAATTTTTCCAGGCTGCCATCCGTCCGCCGGTGGTAGACGCCGGGCTCTCCCGGCCATCGGCAGGCCGTGGTCAGGCCAAGGCGGCTCACCCAGTCGATCACGATCTGCTCGTACTGAAAGACTGTCTCGCGCACCAGACCGCCACGACGCCTCAAGTCGATCAAGGGGAAGAGAATCAGCTGCCCAGGCCCGTGGTAGGTCACCTCCCCGCCGCGATCGGTCTTGAGCACTGGAATCTCGCCGGCGGCACGCACGTGGTCTGGATTGGCGGCCAGGCCCAGGGTGATCACCGGCGCCACCTCGATGGCCCAGATTTCATCCGGTGTTTTTGGGGTGCGGCCATCGGTGAAGGCCTGCATCTCACGGGCCACGTCGGCATAGTCTGCCGCCTGGAACTGCCGACGAATCATGACGGCCTAGAGCACCAGCTTGACCATGGGGTGGCTGGTCAGGGTTCGATAGATCTCATCGAGCTGGGCCCTGGACTGGGCCTGCACGATGAGGGTCAGGCTGAGGTACTTTGCGGTCCGACTGCTTCGGATCTCGACCTGGTCGGCCGACAAGGGCCCGGTCAGCGGCGCCACGGCCGCCACGATGGTCTGGGCGAAGTCGTCTCGGCGCTCACCCATGACCTTGATGGGGAAGGCGCAGGGAAAGTCGAAGAGGCTGTCTGGTGCGGTGTTGGGCGCGGTGTTGGGGCTGTCGTGTTCACTCATGGTGCCCGCCCCATCAGCCCCGATGCGCCGCAATGGCGTCGTCGTATGCAGCCCTGAGCGCCTGAAACACAGGCCCTGGGCGGCCCTGGCCCACGGGCTTGCCATCGAGCTGGGTGATGGGCAGCACCTCTTTGGTGGCCGAACTCATCAACAGCTCATCGGCGCTCACCACCTCTGCCTCGGAGATGGGCCGCGACTCAAAGGGCACCCCTACGGCCTCGGCCAGCCTTGGCAGGATGGCCATGCGAATGCCTGCCAGCAATTGGTTGGAGCGTGGCGGCGAGAGCAACTGGCCCTGGCGCACGACCCAGATGTTCGAGGCCGCACCCTCGGTGAGCAGGCCATCGCGAAACAAGATGGCCTCATGGGCGCCCTGGGCCACGGCAGCCTCCCGAGCCAGCACGTTGCCCAGCAGGGCCACTGACTTGATGTCACATCGTAGCCAGCGCTGATCGGGCATGCGAACGGCCTTCAGGCCGAGCTCGCGATCGGATGGAGCAGGCCGCTTGAGTGGGCTCACCATGGCAAAGACGGTGGCCGGCACGGCGGGCCTGGGAAAGCTGTGGTCTCGGCGGGCCACGCCGCGGGTGACCTGCAGGTAAATGAACTGGTCATCGGTCGGGGCCCTCTCGATCAGGCCTTGCACAATGCCGTGCCAGTCGACATCGGCCGTGGCCTGGGCGAGCGAGAGCTCTGAGAGGCTGCGCTGCAGGCGGCTGCGGTGCTCGGCCCAGGCAAAGGGCTTGCGGCTGTAGACCGGCACCACCTCGTAGATGCCATCACCAAAGAGAAAGCCGCGGTCGAGCACCGAGACCTGGGCCTGCGAGAGGGCGAGCCATTGGCCATTGAGGAAGGCGGGTGCCTGGGGGTCGAGGTCGGCCGGAAAGAGTGGGTGGCTCATGCGAGGAACGGGTTCATGTGGGGGCTGGCGAGTGTTTAAGGCGTTCAGGGGGTTGGGGGTTGGGGGGTTGCAGTGGTCGGCGCATGAAAAGGTGCGCGGGCCCAGAGCCGCACGCTGTCGATGGCCCGGCCC
>CAZPRT010000114.1:0-3721 GCA_964589205.1 uncultured Bordetella sp.
TTGGCCGACACCAGACTGGCTTCCGGTCGGTCCGCTGGCCAGCTTCGGCTACGAGGGCAGCGTGCTGCTCTCTCAGACCGTGGACATCCCGGCCGATGCCACCCCTGGCCAGACGCTGGAACTTATTGCACGTGCACAGTGGCTGGCATGCCGCGACGTCTGCATCCCCGGTGAGGCGACACTCTTGATTCGCCTCCCCGTGGAGAGCCCCACCGCACCGCTGCGCGCATCGAGCCAGTGGGCCACATTCGAGGCCGCCGAGCAGCGCCTGCCCCGCCCAGATAGCGCGGGCCAAGGCTACGCAGTCACCCGTTCGCATTTGGTGGTCTGGGGCCTGGGTTCGGCACAGGCCCTGGAGGGCTTCTTGTTCCCGCGCACCGAGGGCCTGATCGTGCCGGCAGCCGCCCAGGTGGTCTCGGCCACCGCCAGCGGCTGGCGACTCGACATTCCCCTGGCCGACTCGGCCAAACGCGTGCTGGCCGACCGAGGTGCATCGCTGCCACTCGAGGTGGTCTGGCGCGCCACGGGCCAGGCCCAGGGACAGCTCTGGGCGCTCACCCAAGGCCCTGCGCCAGAGGCCACCGAGCAGGTCCGCACAAACACACCCATCCCCATGGGCGGCAAGAACAACGCCCTTCACCTGGCCCTCGCCATTGGCCTGGCCTTTGTGGGCGGGCTCATCCTGAACCTCATGCCCTGCGTCTTTCCAGTGCTCGGACTCAAGGTGCTGGCCCTGGGGCAGTCTGCCTCAAGCCCGGCTGCCGCCAGGGTCCATGCGGCCTGGTTTGCCCTGGGCGTGGTGCTGAGCATGCTGGCCCTGGCGGGCCTGCTGCTCCTGCTGAGGGCGGCGGGTGAGAGCATCGGCTGGGGCTTTCAGCTTCAGAACCCATGGGTCGTGAGCCTGTTGGGCCTGCTCTTCGTGGGCATTGGGCTGAACCTCGCCGGCCTGTTCGAGGTGGGCACCAGCCTCACCCGCCTGGGCAACCTGGATCGCCAGGAGGGCCCACTCGGTGCATTCGCATCGGGCACCCTGGCGGTGGTGGTGGCCTCCCCCTGCACCGCGCCCTTCATGGGGTCTGCACTGGGCTTTGCGGTCACGGCCACCACATGGGAGGCCCTGCTGGTCTTCGGCATGCTCGGGGCAGGCCTGGCCACCCCATACGTGATGCTGGCTGTCATTCCGCCAGCCCGAGCGCTGCTGCCCAAGCCGGGCGCCTGGATGGAAACCTTCCGCCAGTCGCTCGCCTTTCCCATGTTCGCCACCGCCGCATGGCTTGGCTGGGTTCTATCCCAGCAGAACGGCCCCACCGCGAGCTTCGCGCTGACGCTCTCCATGCTCTGCCTCGCAGTGGCTGGCTGGCTCTATGGCCGGCGGCAGCGGCGCGGCCAATTCACGCGCCCAGACGGCGTGGTCCTATTGCTGGCGCTGCTGGCCACCGCAGGGCTGCTCGCCACCAGCGTGCAGTCCGGGCCGTCAGGTGTGGGGCCATCGGCCGAGTCCAAGCCCAGCCAGCCTGTATCCAGTGCGGCAGGCAGCCCGAACTGGCAGGCCTGGGCACCCGGGCTGCCGGAACGGCTTCAGTCCGAGGGTCAGGCGGTCTTCGTGGACTTCACGGCTGCATGGTGCATTTCATGCCAGGCCAACAAGGCCCGTGTGCTGAGCACCGACCCCGTGGCCAGCCGGCTGGCCCTGCCGGGAATGTCGGCCCTGGTGGCGGACTGGACCCGCCAAGACCCAAACATCACGAAAGCGCTTCAACGCCATGGGCGCAGCGGGGTGCCCATGTACCTGGTGTACCCCAAGGGCGGCGGTCAGCCGATCTTGCTTGGCGAATGGCTCACGGACGAGGCAGTCATGGCCGCCCTTGACCGGGCCGGCGCACCGGTGGCACCAGGCGCAGCTCGATGAGGACAGCCCTCGCCACGCTGGCATTGCCCGTAAAGGGCGAGCGAATGATCCTGCAGCACGAAGCCACGCTCGGTGGCGATCTTGTGCTGACGGTCTTCGATTTTTGAATCGAAGAACTCCTCCACCCGCCCGCAATCCAGGCAGACCAGGTGGTCGTGGTGGGAGCCCTCATTGAGTTCGAAGACCGACTTGCCCGATTCGAAATTCGATCGACGCAGAAGGCCCGCCTGCTCAAACTGGGTGAGGACCCGATAGACCGTGGCCAGGCCGATGTCGACGGAATCTTGCAGAAGAATTTTGTAGACGTCTTCTGCACTCAGGTGGCGGGTCTGTGACTGCTCGAAGATGGCCAGCACCTTGAGCCGAGGCAGGGTGACCTTCAGCCCCGTGCTCTTGAGGTCTGCGGCGAGGTCTTCGGAAGTCGACATGCGGCTTATGATAACGGGATTCATTTTCCATTCGTCCCGCACATGCCCCCTTCCAAATTGCCACGCGCCCTGCTTCTCGCCCCTGCCCTGCTGCTGATGGCCGGCTGTGGCAGCATCGATCGCCTCACCAAAAACCCGCCGAATTGGCTCACGCCCTACCGGGCCGATATTGGCCAGGGCAACTTCATCACCCAGGACCAGGCCAGCCGCCTGCAAAAGGGGATGAGCCGAGAGCAGGTTCGTGCGCTTCTGGGAACGCCCCTGCTCGTGGATCCATTCCGAGACAACCGATGGGATTACGTCTTTGACATTCGCCGAGGCGATGGCGGTCAGGACCGACGACGCTACTTCGTGAGGTTTGAAAAGGACCAGCTCGTGGAATGGGGCGGCGATGAACTGCCCGCCGTCTCTGGTGATGTCATCCTGCCCATGCGGCCTGCACGCTGATGGCGACAGACCAGACCCGAATTGCAGTCGCCGGTGCCTCCGGCAAAATGGGCCAGGCCCTGATCCAGGCCATCTCCTGCGAAGCGGGCTGCCGACTCCATGCCGCACTGGACCGAGACGGCTCGCCGATGGCCGGCCTGGATGCAGGCCAACGCCTCGGCCTGGACACCGGCATTCTCGTGACCCCGCAGCTCGATGCCCTTCAGGGGGCGGATGTTCTCATCGACTTCACCCGGCCAGAGGCAAGCCTTCTGCACATGAAGGCCTGCGCGCTGCATGGTGTCGGCCTGGTGCTTGGCACCACGGGCTTCGACACCGCAGGCCGCGATGCCATCGACGAGTTCGGCCAGCGCAACCGACTGGTCTTTGCACCGAACATGAGCCTGGGCGTGAACATCACATTCAAGATCCTGGAGGTTGCTGCGCGGCTGCTTCAGAAGGGCTATGACATCGAGATCACCGAGGCCCATCATCGTCAGAAGGTCGATGCCCCCTCAGGCACCGCCCTTCGCATGGGCGAGGTGATCGCCATGGCCAGCGGTCGGGCCTGGCCTCAGGACGCCGTGTTGTCCCGAGAGGGACACACGGGCGCCCGCACCGACGCCGAAATTGGGTTCTCGGTCATTCGCGGTGGCGACATTGTGGGCGACCACACGGTCATGTTTGCCGGGCAAGGCGAGCGCATTGAAATCAGCCACCGGTCATCATCACGGGCGGGCTACGCCCACGGTGCCCTGCGGGCGGCCAAGTTTCTACATCATCAGCCCGCTGGCCAGTACGACATGCAGGATGTGCTCGGCCTCTCGGCCAAGGGCCAGGCCTCAGAGCTTTAAGAGGTCCTCGGCCATCTCGAGGGCGCTGGCCTGCACGCCTTCGTCTCCGAGCATGCGGGCCACCTCCACCGCCCGATCCTCCTGCGCAAGGCGTTGAATCTCGC
>CAZPRT010000115.1:0-3686 GCA_964589205.1 uncultured Bordetella sp.
CAAGAAGCGCAAGCCTGGCCTGATCATCGGCGTGGGGGGCTGCGTGGCGAGCCAGGAGGGCGAGTCGATCGTTCGCCGTGCGCCTTATGTGGACCTGGTCTTTGGCCCCCAGACCCTGCATCGCCTGCCAGACCTCATCGCCGCACGGCGCGCCTCTGGTCGGCCCCAGGTCGACATCTCTTTTCCTGAGATTGAAAAGTTCGACAACCTGCCGCCCGCCCGCATCGAGGGGCCCTGTGCATTTGTCTCGATCATGGAAGGCTGCAGCAAATACTGCAGCTTCTGTGTGGTGCCTTACACCCGGGGCACAGAGGTCTCCAGGCCCACCGTGGATGTGCTCGCAGAGGTGGCCGAGCTCGCGGCCCAAGGCGTGAAAGAGGTCACGCTGCTGGGCCAAAACGTAAACGCTTTTTTGGATCAACAGGCCAAACTCGACTTCACTGGCCTGCTCGAACTCGTCAGCGAGATCGATGGCATCGAGCGCATCCGGTTCACCACCTCCCACCCCAAGGAATTCAGTCCGCGTCTCATCGAGGCCTTTGGCCGACTGCCCAAGCTCGCAGACCATGTGCACCTGCCGGTGCAGTCGGGCAGCGACCGCATCCTTGCAGCCATGAAACGGGGCTACACCGCCCTCGAGTACAAGAGCATCATTCGCCGACTGAGGGCGGTGCGGCCTGGCCTGGCCTTGTCCACCGACTTCATCGTGGGCTTCCCTGGCGAGACCGAGGACGACTTCCAGGCGAGCATGGCCCTCATTGCCGCCTGCGGCTTTGAGAGCGCCTACTCTTTCATCTACAGCCCACGGCCGGGAACCCCCGCGGCCGATCTCCCCGACGACACGCCGGCAGCCGAGAAGCTCCGGCGCCTGCAAACGCTTCAGGCGGCCATCGACCAGAACGGCCAGGCCCTTCAGGCCGCCATGGTGGGCACCCAGCAGCCGGTCCTCATCGAGGGGCCTGCCAAGAAGAATCCCTCAGAGTGGATGGGCCGCACCCCCAACAACCTGGTGGTGAACATCGAGGGACATCCACGGCTGGTGGGCCAGATCATCCCGGTGGAAATCACCCAGGCCTATGCCCACAGCCTTCGGGGCCGGGCCCTCTGATGCCCAGGCCCAGCATCAGCAAGCGTCGTCTGAGTCTGCTCGAAGGAGACAACACCCAGCTGGCCAACCTGTGTGGCCCCATGGAACAGAACCTGCGCAGCATCGAGACCAGCCTGGACATCACCATCCGTCGGCGGGGCACGGTCTTTGAAATCAGTGGCACCGATGCCCCGAATGTCGAGGCTGGGACCAGCCTGCTCGAGCGACTGGCCCAGCAGGCGGAGCAGCCACTGGCCATCAAGGATGTGCAGCTGGCCGTGGTCGAACAACGCCGGCCTGGCCTGGCCGCCGACGACGACAGCCACGAGGCTGGTGTGCCCATGCTTCGAACCCGCAAGCACGACCTGCGGGGCCGAACGCCCACACAGCGGGCCTACCTGCAGGCCATTCAGTCCAACGACATCAGCTTTGGGCTCGGGCCAGCCGGCACCGGCAAGACCTTCCTTGCCGTGGCCTGTGCCGTCGATGCCCTGGAGCGCGACCTGGTTCAGCGGCTCATTCTCACGCGTCCGGCCGTGGAGGCTGGCGAGCGGCTCGGCTTTCTGCCGGGCGACCTCTCCCAGAAGGTGGACCCCTACCTTCGTCCCCTCTACGACGCCCTCTACGACCTCATGGGACTGGACCGTGTCACCAAGCTCTTCGATCGACAGGTCATTGAAGTGGCGCCTCTCGCCTACATGCGTGGCCGAACCCTCAACCATGCCTTTGTTATTCTCGATGAGGCTCAGAACACCACCTGCGAGCAGATGAAGATGTTCCTCACGCGCATTGGGTTTGGCAGCAAGGCCGTGATCACCGGAGACCCGTCCCAGGTGGACCTCCCCAAGGCCCAGACCAGTGGGCTGGTCGATGCCCAACGGGTCTTGTCTGATGTTCGCGGCATTTCGTTCACACAGTTCAGCAGTCGCGATGTGGTCCGGCATCCCCTGGTGGCCCGCATCGTGGAGGCCTATGACGCCGCATCTTAGGCTGCACCTCACCGACCCCGACAGCCTCCCGCTCTCGCGGCCCCGCATTCGCAGACTGCTGCTCGCAAGCCTGGATGCCGCCTGCCAGAGCGCCGAGATCACCGTGGCCACCGTGGGCCGTACCCAAGGCCGCCAGCTCAATCGGGACCACCGCGGCCAAGACCATGCCACCAACATTCTCACCTTTGCCCTCGAGCCCCTGCCCCACCTGCAGGCCGACCTGGTCCTCTGCATGCCTGTGGTGGTCGCAGAGGCCAGGCAGCAGGGCAAGCCCCTGGTGCATCACCTGGCCCACCTGCTTGTGCATGGCGCACTCCACGCCTGCGGGCTCGATCACCAGACGGATGATGAGGCCGAGGACATGGAGGCCCTGGAGCGTCGCATTCTGATGCGGTTTCGGATTCCAGACCCCTATGGCACACTGTGGCCTGTTGCAACTTCCCATGCCCCTGCATGAACGAACCGGACCCTAGGCCCTCGGGCCTGAGTCAATTTTTCAAGCGCCTGGTCGATCGCCTCCTGAGGCGAACCGATGAAAAAGAAGAGCTTCTCGAGCAACTCCGAGAGGCCGAGGCCCACGATGTGATCGATGCCGATGCCGTCTCCATGATGGAGGGCGTGCTGCAGGTCTCCGACCTGTCTGTCCGCGACCTCATGGTGCCGCGGGCCCAGATGGATGTCATTGACATCAACGACAGCCTTGAGGACATCATTGCCTTTGTCATCGAGCGGGCCCACTCTCGCTTCCCGGTCACCGATGGCAAGAAGGACAACGTCATCGGTGTGCTGCTGGCCAAAGACCTCCTCAAGGTGCTCTCCGAGGAGGGCCAGGACGTTCGAGGCCTGTTGCGGCCAGCGGTCTATGTGCCGGAATCCAAGCGACTCAATGTGATGCTGCGAGACTTCCGGCTCAACCGCAATCACATTGCCATCGTGGTCGACGAATACGGCGGTGTGGCCGGGCTCATCACCATCGAGGACGTCCTCGAGCAGATTGTTGGCGACATCGAGGACGAACACGACATCGATGAGGACGAGGACAACATCGTCGCCCTCCCCCATGAGTCAGACCAGTTCCGGGTCAAGGCCATCACGAGCCTCGAGCAGTTCAATGAATTCTTCGAGTCGCAACTCGAGAGCGAGCAGTCCGATACGATCGGCGGCCTGGTCACCGACCACCTCGGCCGCGTGCCACACAAGGGCGAGACCGTTCTGCTCCACGGCTTCTCCTTTGACATTCAACGGGCCGATGCCCGAACCGTGCAGGTGATGCTGGTCAAGCGGTCCACAGACGAATCGACCGACTCGGACAATGGATCAGACCCTGCTGGGCTGGCTCACTAGCCTCTCCTCTCTGCTGGTCCTGGCCCTGCTGCTGCACCTCTGGCAGCGGCCAGAGCGCTGGGGGCCAAGGCTAGGAGCAGGCCTGCTCATCCTGCTCTGCCTGCTCGGCTTTCACTGGATCTTCATCAGCCTTCACCGCTACGGAGAGATGCCGGCCGCGGTGGCGGCCATCGCCACGTTCCTGCTGGCCCTCTATGTGGCCGGCTATGGTCTTTTGGCCGGCTGGCTCATTCGAAGGCACCGCCTCTCACCCTTGTCCATCGCAG
>CAZPRT010000116.1:0-3686 GCA_964589205.1 uncultured Bordetella sp.
CAGGCAGTCAAACCGAATGACCTCACCATTGCTCAAGGCCACCGACCGCTTGCCCGCATCCACCGATATGGCCTGAGCCTGCACAAGACGAATGCCGAGCGCCTCGAAGTGCTCGGGCGCCCTGCGCAGCTGCGTGCCCTGCTCCTCGATGTTGCCCATGAGCAGGTAAGGGATGGCCATACGGGAATAAGGCCGCTCAGGCTCGTCTCCCACGAGCGTGACGCAATCGTGGGGGACGAGCTTGCGCAGGGTCTCGGCAGCAATGACGCCGGCCGGGCCCGCACCCAGAATGAGGTGATGGCGCGCCATCAGAGCCCCAGGCGGGTTCGCGTGTCCTTCTTCAGCTGGCCATCGGCATCCCAGCCGCGGATCTCGTAATACTTGGGCAGCATCTCCGGCAGTTTGTTGACCAGACCCTTGGCGGGGCCTTCCTTGGCAGCCTCTTTGAGGAGTCGCGGCGGCAGGGTGTCGTCCTTCGAGGTAAAGCCCGCACGGTTGTTGAAGTCGCGCTCCATGTTCCAGATGCGCTCACCGATCTGATTGAGGTTCTCCATGGTGAACTCCTCGCCACAGGCGGCCGCAATCTGCGGCTGGATGTCTGCGAGGCTCCATGCAAACGAGGTGAAGATGCACAGGCCGGCGGAGTCGAAGCTGGCAGTGGCATCTTGGAATGCCATGACGAGCTCGGGCTTGCCCTCGGCCGAGAGTGGGTCGGTCTTCACCGGAATGCCCAAGACCTCGGAGGCCACGGTGTAGCTGCGCAGATGGCAGGCGCCCCGATTGGAGGTGGCGTAGGTGAGGCCCATGCCTTGGATGCCGCGGGAGTCGTAGGCGGGGAACTCTTGGCCCTTCACGCTCATGGAGAGTTCGGGATGACCGTATTTGGTGCACAGCCGCTTGGAACCTTGACCAATCTCTTTTCCAAAGCCTTCGCCACGTGCCGTGAGCTCGGCCAATTCGCAAAGCGCCTTGGCCGACCCGAAGGGTGCCTCGATGCCGATCTGCTCCTTGGTGAGCACACCCATCTCGTAGAGTTCCATGGCGGCCCCCACGGTTGCCCCGAATGAGATTGGGTCCATGCCCTGCTCGTTGCAAATGAGGTTGGCGTATTGAAGGGCTTCAAGGTCGTTGACCCCATTGGCCGCACCCAAGGCCCAGGCGGCCTCGTACTCGAGACCCCCGGAGGCGCCCCAGTACTGGGGCTTGTTCTGAACCGAGAAGTGGGTTTCGTCGATCTTGCTGATGCGCCCGCAGGCGATGGTGCAGCCAAAGCAGGCCTGGTTGGTGACCAGGTGAGGCTTGCCATCGGTCTTGCGGGGCTCGGCCATGGCCTCGGCGGAGATGTCGCGTGCGCCCTCGAAGGCCACATCGCGGTGGTTTCGGGTGGGCAGGGCGCCCATCTCATTGATGACATTCATGAGCACCTGGGTGCCATAGGTGGGCAGGCCTTGGCCTGTCACGGCGTTCTCGGCAAGGATGCGCTTCTTCTCGGCCGTGACCTGCATGAAGGCCTTGGGGTTGTGGATGTTGCCCACACCCTTGGTGCCACGCACGGCAATGGCCTTCAAATTCTTGGAGCCCATGACCGCCCCAACGCCAGAGCGGCCTGCCGCCCGGTGCAGGTCATTGACCACCGCCGCAAAGAGCACCTGGTTCTCACCGGCCAGGCCGATGGAGGAAATGCGGGTGAGCGGGTCTTGGTGAGACTGCTTGATGAGGCTCTCGGTCTCCCAGACGCTCTTGCCCCACAGGTGGGCGGCGTCTCGAAGTGACACTTCATCGTCCTCGATCGACAAGTAAACGGGCTTGGGAGACTTGCCCTCGAAGATGACCATGTCCCAGCCGGCCATCTTGAGCTCGGCACCCCAGTAGCCGCCGGAGTTTGAGCAGGCAATGGCCCCCGTGAGCGGCCCCTTGGTCACCACCACATAGCGACCACCAGTGGAGGCCATGGTGCCGGTGAGTGGCCCGGTGGCCCAAATGATCTTGTTGTCTGGTGAGAGTGGATCGACCTTGGGATCGACCTCTTCCGAGAGGTACTTGGAGGCCAGCCCGCGCGAGCCGAGGTACTGGGCGGCCCAGGCCATGTTGAGGGGTTCGTTGGTGACGGTGCCCTTGGTGAGGTTCACCCGAAGAATTTTGCGTGCCCATGCCATGGTTGGTCTCCTTAAGCGCTGGCTTGGTTGCCAAGTTTGTCGGCCCAGGCCTTCATGCGATCGAGGCCCGTCCAGTTGGCATCCACATAAGTGATGGCCTGCGTGGGGCAGGCTTCTGCGCAAGCAGGATTGCCACCGCAGAGGTCGCACTTCTGGACCTTGCCGGTCTCGGCCACGTAATTGATGGTGCCAAAGGGGCAAGAGATGGTGCAGACCTTGCAGCCCACACAGGTGGCCTCATTCACAACCTTGGCACCGGTGGCCTTGTCGACCGTGATGGCCTCGACGGGACATGCATGCAAGCACCAGGCCTCATCGCACTGGGTGCAAGTGTAGGGCACTTTGCGGCCCGTGCTGTGGAAGTCGAAGACCTTGATGCGGGACTTGGCGGTGGCAAAGACGCCGTAGTTCTCATAGGAACAGGCCATCTCGCATTGCAGGCAGCCCGTGCACTTCTCGGGGTTGATGTGCAGACTCTTCAGCATGTTGCGGTCTCCTCGCGTGTCTTCAGGTGAACCCTATGTTGGGCACTTCCTAGGACGCTACCGCAGCAATCCCCTCACTGCAAGCAAGGGGGAAACCCTAGGCTTCCCCCCGTCAACGGTTTAGCCGTTGTTGGCACCGCACTCAAACTTGCTGGCGCCCTTTTTCTGCACAAAGGTGTTGCACTCAGACTTGGTCTTGAAGCAGTCGGCCGTGTAGTCGCCGGTCTTCTTTTCCACTGCGCACCAGACGGTTTTTTTGGCCGATGCGGCCATGGGCGCAACCACCAGGGCGGCCGCCACGAGGAGGCTGAAATAAATGGGCAGGCGTGAGGTCATGAACATCTCCTTTCAAGTGGAATCGACACTGCTTGACGCAAGAAGGTTCATTTTAAGGCAGGCACAATGCGCAACATGAAGATTCTGATTCTTGGCGCAGGTGGTGTGGGTGGCTACTTTGGTGGCCGGCTGATTCAATCGGGCACCGACGTGAGCTTTCTGGTGCGCCCAGGCCGGGCCGCGCAGCTCGCGGCCGATGGCCTGCAGGTCGAGAGCCCACACGGCAACTTCCAAGTGGCCGCCAAGGCGATCACGGCCGACCAACTGCATGGCGAGTGGGACCTCATCGTGCTCTCGCCCAAGGCCTACGACCTGGACGACGCCATCGAAACGCTGCGGCCAGCCATGACGCAGCAGGCCTGCCTACTGCCCTTGCTCAATGGTGTGGCCCACATGGACCAGCTTGATGCCGTCTTCGGCGCACACCGGGTGCTGGGTGGTGTGGCCCACATTGCAGCCACGCTCAGCAAGGGGGGCGTTGTGCGGCAGTTGAATCCACTGCACATCCTGACCATGGGCCACCGCGAGCCCGCTCAGGCGCCACTTGCGCGGGCCTTCTTCGAAGCCTGCAAGGCCGCCAGCTTCGATGCGGTGTATTCCGAGGACATCACGCAGACCCTCTGGGACAAGTGGACCTTCCTGGCCACCCTGGCCGGCTCCACCACCCTCTTTCGCAGCGGCGTGGGCGCAGTCACCGCCAAGCCCGAGG
>CAZPRT010000117.1:0-3513 GCA_964589205.1 uncultured Bordetella sp.
TTATCTCGTGGAGGGTGTGTGGCACATCTGGATTGGCGCAGACCACATCTTGTTTTTGCTGGCCCTACTGTTGCCGAGCGTTTTTCAACATCGGGGAGATCGCCTCGGCGACTGGCGACCCTACGCCACCATCCGCCCGGCTGCACTCAATATTCTTGGCATTGTCACGGCCTTTACGGTGGCACACTCCATCACCCTGGGCCTGGCGGTGCTGGGTGTGCTCAGCGTGCCATCGCAGGTGGTTGAACCCGTCATTGGGGCCTCAGTTGCCATGGCGGCACTTGGAAACCTGCATCGACGAACCGTGCACTACCGGTGGCAGATTGCGTTTGTCTTGGGCCTGGTCCACGGGTTCGGATTTGCGAGCGTTCTCGAAGACCTTGGTCTGCCCTCGGAGCAACTCGCCATCGCACTCATCGGATTCAACGTGGGCGTGGAACTCGGGCAGGTGGCCATTGTGGCGGCCTTCGTGCCACTGGCCTGGGCGCTTCGGCACACAGGCTTCTACCGCTGGGGCATTTTGGTGGCGGGCTCCATCGGCATTGCCGCCGTGGGCCTGACCTGGTTCATTGAACGGGTGGTGGGCGCGCTGGCCTAAACCAGGCTCAATGCAGCATCCGTTCCGTCTCTTCGCCTTCGGCCTTGAGCGCGAAGGCCGAGATGGTGGCCTCAAACGGCTGGGCGTCCTCCGTGATGCAGAAGTAGGTGCCGTGCATGCTGCCCATGGGGCTTTGAATGCGCGTGCCGCTCGTGTACTGAAAGGATTCCCCCGGCTGCAGGTAGGGCTGCTTGCCCACCACACCGAGGCCACGCACCTCCTGGCGATGCCCAAAGGAGTCGTCGATCACCCAATGACGCGCAATCAGTTGTGCAGCCACATCGCCGGTATTGGTCACGGTGACCGTGTAGGCAAAGCCCCAGAGACTCTCCTGTGGAGATGACTCGTGGGCCAGGTACTGAACAGCGACGTCGATTTTAAAGTGAGGGTTTGCCATGTTTGCACTTCAGTGTATGCGAAAGCGTTGCTGAAGCATTCTCGAAAAACCCTGTTTATTCAGTGGTTTGCTGGCCTCTAAAATTTCAGCATGGTTTTTCAATTTGATCTAAAGCGCCTGGGCACGGCCGCGAAGAACATGGTCTGCCAATACTGGGTGGGGGTGGCCGCCATGCTGACCCTATTGGCCTTGGCCGTGCAGGCCTCATGGACATGGGTGCTGCTCATCAGCGTGCTCATTTGTGCTCTGCGAACGGAGTACCACGGCCTGGGCCAAGAGGAGGGGTCACACACGAACTGGCGCCGCAACAGCCTAAAACGGCGGCGGCCAAGCCTGGCCCGAAAACCCCGGCAGACCTGGCATTTCGCACGCATCCGCTTCCAGCACGCCGCCGATGGCTGTCCACACCGCAGAAAGGCCGTCTCAGAGGTGGTGGCGCAGGTCTATGGCAAGGAACATGCGGAGGCACTACGAACGGTGAAGGCGCTCTACCCGGCCGCGAAGGATGTCTCCATCCTGGAGGTGGAGCGGCATCATGCCGCTTGATGCCGGTAACGCCCGCTAGGGCTTGGGCTTTTTGAAGGCCTCTTGGAAACTCTCTGAGGTGGCCTTCATGCGCTCCTCCACACTCTCACAGTCGGCCACGAGCGTGATTTCAGGCTTCACCAAAATGGGGCCGGTCTCATACTGAAAATCGGGGTACCGGGTGTTGGCAATGATCCGAACACGCTCGGTCGGCAGCGCCTGCACTGTGGCCTTGCCCTGGTAGAACGCAGCCGTAAGCCCGCTGGGCGTGACCTTCACCATGAACGATTCATCGGAGTAGGGGCACTTGTTGTCGAGCGTGACCACCACCTTCATGGGCGCGTCCGGGGCCAACAAGGCCTTGACGGGCTCGGCCAGCGTCTCGACCGACACGACCGGTGCATCGAGCTGCTTCATGAGGGCAAAGACCCCCCAGACACTGCCCACTGTCACGGCCACCGCGGCCACCGCAATGCCCGCGCCCTTCCAGGGGCTCATGCCATTCTCATCGGCGGCCGAAGGACTGCTCCGGAACTCGCTGCCACTTGGGTCCGGCTCGGGACTGCTCGATGGGGTCGAACCCGGTTTCTCCGATGCACCCAGCACCTGAGTCTGCTCGCGCTCTGCTGCCAACTCCTCCACCGTTCGACCTCGAATCACCATGTCATGCGCTCCTCTTTCCAAAACTCTAATGGATCCGTAGGTCGCCGACCAGCACATGCCTTATCCTGAAACCTTCTCAAGGAGTTTTTCGTGGGCTTATTGATCATTGGTCTCATTCTTTTTCTGGGCATTCATGCCATTCGCATCCCCGGCGAAGGCATTCGCAATCGTTTACAAACCAGGTTTGGGCCATTGGGCTTCAAACTCATCTACAGCGTCGTGAGCCTGCTTGGGCTTGTGGCCATGGTGCAGGGGTACGCACAGGCCCGGCTAGACCCCACCATCTTGTGGGTGCCGCCCGCCGGCCTGGCCCATGCCGCCTCCTTGCTCACCCTCTTTGCATTTGTGCTCCTGGTGGCGGCCTACGTGCCGGGCAACATCATTCTGGCCAAGCTCAAGCACCCCATGACCATTGCCGTGAAGCTCTGGGCCTTCGCGCACCTGCTCTCCAACGGCGGCCTCCACGATGTCCTGCTCTTCGGTGGCTTCCTGCTCTGGGCGGTGCTGGTGTTTCGGTCTGCGCGACGCCGAGCTGCCGTGCCCAATCCCAGCCTGCTCAACGGGCTGCCAACACTCATTGCGCAGCAACCACGCAGCATGCTGGCCTCGTTGATCACCCTGGTGGTTGGCATTGGTGCGTGGGCCTGGTTCGCCTTTCAGGGTCATCTGCTCTTGATTGGCGTGGCACCCTTCGGCGGCTGATTCAACCCCCCGTCTCTTCGAGGCCCCCATGCACACGCTCTTGTTGGCGTCGCAGTCGCCGCGGCGTCTCGCACTGCTGCGCCAGGTGGCTGCGCCATTGGGCCTGAGCGTTGAGACCTGCGGATTCCCTCCTGGCCTGGACCCAGAGTCGCTGGAATCACTCCAGGCCAATGAACTCCCGCAAGATTATGTGGCGCGGGTTACAAGAAACAAGTCTGATGCCGCCTGGTCGCATCGGCTCGAACAAGGCCAGCCGGCTCACCCCTTGATCACGGGCGACACCACGGTGGCCTTGGATGGCACCATCTTCGGAAAGCCCCTGGATGCAGCCCACGCCAAGGCCATGCTGGAGCAGCTCTCGGGCCAGACACACGATGTCTTCACCGCGGTGGGCCTTCGAACCACCCATGGCTACACACACATGCTCAGCCACTCCCGCGTAACCTTCGCCAAGCTCCCCTCCGACTGGATCGACTGGGTGGTGGCCACGGGCGAACCCTTGGACAAGGCCGGTGCCTATGCCATTCAGGGCCATGCAGGCCTCATGATTCAGCGCGTCGAGGGCAGCCCATCTGGCATCATGGGCCTCCCACTGTTTGACACCACTGAACTGATTCGGGCGGCCCTG
>CAZPRT010000118.1:0-3485 GCA_964589205.1 uncultured Bordetella sp.
CTGGCACATGCAAGGCCTGGGCCATGGCATGCGGCAGCCGGCCACGCTGGCGGTCATGGGCCTCGAGCCACGCCTGGGCGTGGCCGCCATGCACCAACACACACTGCGCCGTGGGCAGCCCAAGCAACGGACTCACCTGTGCCAGCGCAATGCCCATGGCCAGCGCCTGGGCCGAGTCGCGCGGCCAGCCGCGCTCAGACAAGGCCTGAGGCGGCGCCTCGAAGAGCGGACCCAATGCTGCCGTGCCCTGTTCGAGTGCCTGGCGCATGAGGTCAAAGCCCGGAAGGATCACACCACCCTCAAAACGCCAGGCCCCTGACACGCGCGCGATGGAATCGATCACCGTGGCCGTGCCTGCCGAGACAACCAAGACCTGATCGGCCTGCGGCGCGCGCGCGGCGACGGCCGCCACCGCCCCCAGGGCGGCCACCCAGCGGTCCGACCCCAGCTGCGAGGGGTCGCAGTAATCGTTGCCAAGGCCGGCCTGCTCTGAACGGGCGCAGACGCGGCACACTGGAGCCCCCGTGGCCCGCTCAGCCCACTGCAGCAAGGCCTCGGCCTGGTCGCTCGGCCCCACCGACACCAGGGCAGCCCGACACGGCAGGCCCTGCGCATCCAGGGCCATGAGCCCGGGCACACAAGCCTCGGCGAGCTCAGACACCAGGGCAGCCGTGGGGCGGCCGGCAGCAACCAAGGCCCCCTGCCCCAGCGCACCCCCCTCGCCTGAGCACAGCTGCCACTTCAGGCGGCTGTTGCCCAAGTCCAACAAGAGGCTGGCGGCCGGCGGCTTCAAGGCCCACCCGGCCGCAGAGACACCGCACCCAAGGCCCGCTCCACCAGGGCCCCATTGGCCAGGCGCAGGCGCAGGCGCCCATCTGGCGTCACGCCCTCGGAGCGCCCTTCCAACTGTTCTTGCACCCCCACCAACACGATCTGTGCCCCCAGGTGGGCATCCCACTGCGCGTAGGACTGGGCCAAGGCCTGTGCATCCAACTGCGGCGCCATGGCGAGCGCGGCCACGGCATCGACCAGCGGTGCGACCCAATCGGTGACTTGCAGGGCGGGGTCGGCGGCCTCGAGCAGCCCCGTGGCTTGAAGCCCCTCGGGCATGGGCACACGCCATCGGCCATTGAGACCAATGCCGGCCACCAGCCAGGCCTGGGCGCCGCGGTTCAGACGCTGCACCAGCACGCCACCGGCCTTGCGGCCATGGCAGTAGAGGTCGTTGGGCCATTTGAGGGCGAGCCCCTTGGCCGTCTCAGCCGGCAGCCGGGGCTCGAGGGTTTGAAGCACCCGCAGGGCGAGCCACGTGGGCCACGGCGGCAGTGCACCAAACGGCAGGCCAAGGTGGACTTGATCGGCCCGCTCGGGCCAGGCCAGGCTCATGGCCAGGCCATCCCCACACCACACCCACTGGCGGCCGTGCTGGCCCACGCCGGCCTGCTGATCACGCGAGACCAGGACGAAGGGGGCCGTGGCCAGGCCCTGTCGAACCCGCTCCACGGCCAAGAGATGGGTGGAGGCCACCCCCGAGCACTGCTCAATCGGCCACATGCTTGGCATCATACGGAGATGGACCATTGGATGCGCGAACGCGTGGGCTGGGAGCGCTGGTTGGTGGGCGTGGGCCTGCTCGTGGCCCTGGGCCTCATCAGCCTCTACCCCTATACGGGCTGGACCTGGCCTGCCAGCGGGCATCCGTTCGCCTTTCTGTTCGAACCACCGCCACGCTATCGCACGAGCTTCGACCTCTGGACCAACCTGCTGGCCTACCTGCCCGTGGGCGCCGTCTGGGCCAACATCTTCCGAAGCCGCGGCATCGGGCGGGCGGTGCTCTGGGCCACGCTCATTGGCCTGGCCTGGTCACTCAGCATGGAAGCCACCCAGTCGTTCTTGCCCAATCGCCGGGCCCAATGGCTCGACCTGCTCGCCAACGGGCTGGGCGCGCTGCTGGGGGCGGCCGCCTGGGCCCTGATGGCAAGGCGGCTGCGCCAACGCTCCGCGATTCGGCGAGCCCATGTCTGGGGCAGCGGGCCCATCAGCCTTACCGGTGCCACGGGCCTCACCCTGCTGTGGCTCTTTGCACAGGCCGCCCCCACCCAGCTGTGGCTGGCCTTTGGGGACATCTTGCCGCTGGAATTCGCCATCCGTCCCTTCGGGTCCGAGGGGGCCGCGGCGGGGTCGACCTGGCCGCTGGGTGAGGGCGAGCGCATCTTTACCGAGGCAAGCCTCGTGGTCTGCGCCCTGCTGGGCCTGGCCATTCACCTGAAACTGGGCCTGTCTGGCCAACACCGCCAGTGGCTGCGCCAAATTGCAGGCAACTGGGCCTGGGTGATCACCCTGGCCCTACTGATTGGCGTGGGCTCGCGCATGGCCTGGGTGCTGCTGCTGCAGCCCCACCCCCTGGCCCACGACACGTTCTGGGTGGGCCTGGAGGCTTGGTTCAGCCCTGGGGTGCAGGTGGGCCTGCTGCTGGTGGCCTTGCTCGGCGCAGCCGTGGCATTTCTGGGCCCGCTCGGCCTGTGTGGGCTGGGCATGGCCCTGGCCCTGCTCTTGGCCATGCTGGCCTCTGGCCTGCCCAATGCCGAGACCGAGCCCAGTGTGATTGTGGTGTTGGCCCAAGGCCAGTGGATCAACCTGCGAGGCCTGGCCGCCTGGGCTGCCGCCCTATGGCCCTTTGTGTCGGTGGGCTGGCTCGCCCTTTGGCTGCTCAAAAGCCGCCGTACACTACGCCGATGAGCCGATTCAAACACCATGTCTTCTTTTGCACCAACCAGCGCGATGCTGGCGTGGACTGCTGCAACAACTGCGGCGCGACCGACCTCCAAACCTATGCGAAAGACCGCATCAAGGCGCTCAAGCTCAATGGCGAGGGCAAGGTGCGCATCAACAAGGCGGGCTGCCTGGACCGATGCGACTTCGGGCCGGTGATGGTGGTCTATCCGGAAGGCGTTTGGTACCAGTATGTCGACCAGAGCGATGTCGATGAGATCATCGACCAGCACCTGGTCAAGGGCCTGCCGGTGGAGCGCCTGCGGATCGCGTGAACGCCCAGACAGAAGTCCACCTCATTGACGGGCCAGCCGGCCCACTGGATGTGGCCCTGGACCGGCCTACGGGCCCTGGCCCGACAGCCGGCCTGGCCGTGCTGGCCCACCCACACCCCCTCTTTGGTGGCACCCGAGACAACAAGGTGGTGCAGACCATCGCGCGCGCGCTCCTGGCCCAAGGGATGCTCTGCCTGCGCCCAAATTTTCGTGGGGTGGGCCAAAGTGCCGGCGAGCACGACAACGGCCAGGGCGAACAAGACGACCTCTGGGCGACCTGGGTCTGGGCGGAACAGACCTTCGGCCCAGAGGTGGGCGAGCGGCGCTGGATGGCGGGCTTTTCCTTTGGGGCGGTGATGTCCACCCACCTGGCGGCCCAGTGGGAGGCTGGCCGCGCAAGCCGCGGCCTGGGCGCGCTGCCCCTTGGGGTGTGCCTGC
>CAZPRT010000119.1:0-3437 GCA_964589205.1 uncultured Bordetella sp.
GCCGATGTCCATGCCCCTGTAGACCAGGGCCGAGTCGATGCTCACGATCTCCACGGTGCCCAGCCGCCCCGAGCGCGCAAGCGCCATGGCCAGGCTGGATTTTCCGCTGGCCGTGGGGCCCAGGATGCACAGCAGGGGTGTCACTGGCCGCGAAGGAACAGGCGGTCGATGTCTCCGAGGCTCCACTGCAGCCAGGTGGGTCGACCGTGGTTGCACTGGTCTGCGCGGGCCGTCTGCTCCATGTCGCGTAGCAACTGATTCATCTCCGGCAGGCTCAGGCTTCGATGGGCCCGCACGGCCGCGTGGCAGGCCATGGTGGCCAGGAGCGCATCGCGCTGGGCTGCAAGACCTGTGGCCGATCCCTGCTCGCCAAGTTCGCGCAAGGTGTCGCGCACCAGGGGCTCGAGTGGCACCTGGGAGAGCAGGCTGGGCACCCCGCGAATGGCGAGCATGTCGGCACCCAGCGGCGTGACGAGCAGGCCCAGGCCGAGCAGGGTGGTTGATTCACGCTGGGCCAGCTCGACCTCGTCGGCCGTGGCCTTCATGGTCAGGGGCTCGAGCAGGGTCTGCACATTGGCCTGGGTGCTCTGCTTCAGGCGCTCATAGACCACGCGCTCATGGGCTGCGTGCATGTCGACCAGCACCAGCCCGTGGGCATTCTGGGCCAGGATGTAAATGCCATGCAACTGGGCAAGCGCGTAGCCCAACGGGTGCGGCTGCTCGGCTGTGGGTGCGGGTGGCTCGGCCACCCAGGCGGTGTTGGCGTTCAGCCCCGAGGGGGCGGTTGCAAAGGCGTGCTGGGCAACGCCGGGGGCGTTGTGGAGCGATCCGCCGGCGGGGTCACCCAGCACGTTGTTGTACAAGGGCATGCTGCTCTGCAGGTGGCCCCAGGACGACACCACCTTCGCCGTGGCCTCGGGGGCCTGGCCTGTCATGGCTGAGCCGGGAAATGCTGTGGGAGGGGCTGTGGGAAGGCCGTTGGCCAGCGCCTGGCTGCTCGCCAGTGCGGCCTTGCAGGCCGAGAGCACGGCCTGAAAAACGGCCTGTCCTTCACGGAAACGCACCTCGGCCTTGGCCGGGTGCACGTTGACATCCACCAGCTCGGGGTCAATGGTGATGGAGACCACCGCCGTGGGTTGTCGATCCCCGTGCAGCACGTCGGCATAGGCCATGCGCAACGCCTGGATGAGCAGTCGGTCGCGCACCGCCCTACCATTCACAAAGAAGTACTGCTGTTCAGATCTTCCCGTGACGGCCGTGGGCACCTGCAGCCAGGCCTCGAGTCGCAGCGGGCCGCGCTGCTCGTCGACCCGTCGAAGGCTCGTCTCGTCGAGGTCCAGAACCTGCGCCACCCGCCGACTGGATTCACTGGGGGCGAGCCGCATCACGACCCGGTCTTGGTGGCTGAGCTGCCATTCAATGGCGGGCTGGATAAGGGCCTGGCGAACAAAGGCCTCGCGTGCATGGCCCCATTCGGTGGCCGGCGTCTTGAGGAATCGGCGCCGCGCGGGCACGGCATGAAAGAGCGCCTGAACATCCACCGTGGTGCCCACGCCGCCGGCAGCTGGTGCGGTCGACCAGTTCCCGCTCAGATTGCTGATCTGGCTTGCGTGCTCGGCCTGGGCCGTGCGGCTGGTGAGCGTGAGCTGCGCCACCGATGCAACTGCGGCCAGGGCCTCGCCACGAAAGCCGTGGCTGCCAATGCGCTGGAGGTCTTCCATCGAACGAATCTTGCTGGTGGCGTGGCGTGTCACTGCAAGGCCAAGCTCGTCGGCCGCAATGCCATGGCCATCGTCCTGCACTCGGATGCGACGAATGCCACCGTCTTCCAAGGCCAGGCTGATGCGCCGCGCCCCGCTGTCCACCGCGTTCTCAAGCAATTCCTTGACGACCGATGCCGGCCGCTCGATGACCTCGCCGGCTGCAATCTGGCTGATGAGCAGGTCTGGAAGGAGCGCGATCGTGGACATGCGTGGGCCTACATCAGCCGAGATTTGGCCAGTGGCGGGTTCTGGGCCAGGTAGGCCTTGATCCCATTGAGCAGGGCCTGGGCCATCTCTTGCTGGTAGTTCTCATCCCTCAGGCGCTTCTCTTCCTCGGGGTTGCTGATGAAGGCCGTCTCGACGAGGATGGATGGAATGTCGGGTGCCTTCAGCACGGCAAAGCCGGCCTGCTCCACCTGTTGCTTGTGCAGGCTGTTGACCCGTTTCATTTGGCCCAGCACCGCCTGGCCCAGCTTCAGAGAGTCTTTGATCTGGGCGGTGGTGGACATGTCGAGCAGGGTCTGGGCGAGCTGTTGGTCTTGGCCCATGAGGCGAACCCCACCAATGCCATCGGCGGCATTCTCTTTTCGGGCCATCCAGCGGGCGGCCGCACTGGTGGCACCGCGCTGAGACAAGACATAGACCGAGGAGCCTCGCGCCTTTGGCGACACCCAGGCATCGGCATGAATGGACACCATCAGGTCGGCCCGAACCTGCCGGGCCTTCTGCACGCGACGGCCCAGGGGCACGAAGTAATCGCCGTCTCGGGTGAGAAAGGCGCGCATGCCTGGCTCCTTGTCGATCTCTCGTTTGAGGCGTCGGGCAATGCGAAGCACCACGTCCTTCTCGCGCGTTCCGCGCTTGCCAATGGCACCGGGGTCTTCCCCGCCGTGGCCCGGGTCCAGGGCCACCGTGACCAGTCGGTCCACCGTCGGAGGTTTGGCGGCCAGCCGGTCGCTGGGGGCGGGTGCCGCCGTTGGTGCGGATGGTGCCGCTGGCGTGGCCTCTGCCGCCTGGCTTTCGTAGCTTTTGAGAAAGGCCAGCAGCGGGTCTCGCTCCTCGGTGGGGTAGAGGTCGATCACCACCCGGTGCTGGTACTGGGCAATGGGGGGCAGGGTGAAGACCGAGGGCTTGATGGTCTGCTTGAGGTCGAAGACCAGTCGAACCGTGGTGGGCAGAAACTGGCCCACGCGCACCTGCGAAATGTAGGGGTCGTTGGCCTGAATGCGGGCGACGAGGTCTTTGAGGGTGGGGTTGAGCGTGAGGCCTTCGAGGTCGACCACCAGTCGATCCGGGGCCGTGAGCAGGTGTGTTTTGAAGGAGAGGCCCGCGGTGTCGTGCTCAATGGCCACTCGGGTGTAGTCGGGGGCAGGCCAGACCCGCACGGCCACCACGGCCACGGCCTGCGCCGGCGTGCGCAAGCCCAGCAGCAGGGTGGCACCCGAGGCCAGCAGCAGCGCTCGGCGCTTCATGCCTGCGCCTCGCTCGCCAGGGCCTCCAGGCAGGCCAGCACCGCAGGCTGGTCGGTCTGTGCGGTGAGCAGTCGCGGGCCCTCTGGTGCGTTGGGGTCGGCCCAGTCGATGCGCAAAGCCAGGTCGGGGCTCGGCAGGCCATGCCCGTGCTCGGGCCACTCCACCACCACCAGGCCTTCAGCGAAGGCCTCGCGCAGACCGG
>CAZPRT010000120.1:0-3414 GCA_964589205.1 uncultured Bordetella sp.
CCCACGGGCAGCCCGGATGCCGCCAGTGGCGACCGGGTGATTTCACTGCTCTTTGAACTTCAACGCGAGCAGGGCATCACGCTGGTGATCGTGACCCACGACGAGGCCCTCGCCCAGCGATGTGATGCCCGCATGGGGCTGCTGGCCGGCGCTACCGCTTGAACTGATAGAACCGGTCGTTGAGGAATCGAGTGGCATGCTCGATCTCCTCCTCGAACCAGCCCGCCCGGCTGCGGTTGGCGCAAAACTCCACCATGGTGCGAAGCTCAGAGGCCGACTTCATTTTTCGGAAGTCTTCGGAGTAGAGCTCCTCGCCCTTGCCATCCGGCATCATGGAGTTGTGACAGGACGCGCACTTTTGCTGGTGCAGGGCCTGGCCCTTTGCGGGATCTCCCTTCGGAAAGAGCTGGGCAGCCGAGGCTGCGGCCCAGGGGCCCAAACAGGCCAGCAGCACCAGGCCGGCAAGGCGGGTCGACATCGAAACCGAATCGAGATGCATGGGGCTCATCCTCCGGGGTGTTAGGACGACCCGAGTGTAGCGCTCAGGCGCCCGCCAGGCCAGGGTTGCCCTTCATGCCCACCAGCTTGGGCGTGTTGAGCTTGCGGGGTGCAACCCGCTTCTTGTCCTTGAGCCAGGTCTCCACAACATCCCAGACCATCTCACCCGAGGCGCCCTCAGCCACCGGCGCCCAGCCAGCCACCTTGTATGTCTTCTTGGGCTCAATGGCCTTGCCCTTGAGGCGCATGTCCTGAATACGGCGGCCCATCTTCTCGTTCGGGGCGCAGGTGTACTCCAGGCCACCAACGCGAACCATGTCACCACCCTGCTGGTAGTAGGGGTCTGGGTTAAAGAGGTTGTCGCAGACGTCCTCGAGCACGGTCTTGATCATCTCACCCGACATCTCGGTGAGCGTGGAGTAGGAATAGGTGGTCGCGGTCTGGTCCATCACATGCTCACGCGTGATGGCCTGCCCTGGCAGCAGCGAGGTACCCCAACGGAAGCCGGGCGAGAAGGCGAGGTCTGCGCCCTTGACATCCATGAGGGCATCCACGATGAGCTGGTCGAAGCTGCCGTTGAAGTTGCCCCGCCGATAGAGCAGACCCTCGGTGATGGCCAAGGTCTCCTCGAGCTTGGCCTTGTGGGGTGCACGAATGCGCTCGATGAGGGCTGCCATGTCCTTGTCGGCCGGCAGCATGTCTGCGAAAACCGGCAGCAGCTTGTAGCGGTAGTCGGCCACCTTGCCATTCTTGACATCGAAATCGAGCACGCCGAGGAACTTGGTGTTTGAGCCGGCATTTGTGACGAGGGTGACGCCGCCCGCATTCTTCACCGGCACTGGTTGGATCACGCCGTCGTGGGTGTGGCCACCGAGGATGGCATCGATCCCACGCACCCGCGAGGCCATCTTCAGGTCGACGTCCATGCCATTGTGCGAGACGACCACGACCACCTTGGCACCCTTGGCCCGGCACTCATCGACCATCTTCTGCATGTTGTCGTCCTGGATGCCGAAGGTCCAGTCGGGCACCATGTAACGGGGGTTGGCAATCGGCGTGTAGGGGAAGGCCTGTCCAATCACCGCTACAGAAATCCCGTTCTGTTCGCGAATGACGTAGGGCTTGAAGACGGGGTCTCCGAAATCGTTCGTCTTCACATTCTGAGCAAGGAATTCGATCTTGCCGGCGAGGTCTTTCTTGACGATCTCCATGACGCGGTCGGCGCCATAGGTGAACTCCCAGTGGGGCGCCATCATGTCGACACCCAAGAGTTTCGTGGCGTCGACCATGTCCTGGCCTTTGCTCCAGAGCGCGGTGGCCGAGCCCTGCCAGGTGTCGCCACCATCGAGCAAGAAGGCATGCGGCCGGCTTGCACGCATCATCTTCACCAGCGTGGCCATGTGGGCAAAGCCACCGACCTTGCCAAAAGTGCGGGCTGCCTTTTCAAAATCGAGGTAGGTGTAGGCATGCGCCAGCGGTGTTCCTTTGGGGATGCCGTACTGCTTGAGCAACGCCTCTCCGACCACATGAGGCACCTTGCCCTGCATGCCGGCTACACCAATGTTCACATCCGGCTCTCGGAAGTAGACCGGCAGCAGTTGGGCGTGGCAGTCGGTGAAATGCAGGAAGCTCACATTCCCAAACTTGGGAATGTCGTAGAGCTTGTCGCCCTTCTTGGCCGCCGCCTGCGCATCTGGAAAGCCACCGAACATGCCTGCCGCCGATGCAGCCGCCATGACCCCTACAAACTCCCGCCGATTCATGTCCATTACCGTATACCCATCGATGAATAAAACACTAAAAAAAAGGCCCTCTCACGAGGAAAGGGCCCAGTCGATCCTACAAAAGCCCCCGGATTACTGATTCACCGGGGAGGCCGGGTCGAGCAGCAGCGCCATGATGTCCTTCATCTGCGCCTCAGTGAGGAGACCGGCATGCCCGAAGCGGGGCATGTTGGTGCAGGCGTTGTAGGCCTTGGCGTTGTAGAGCTTGCCCCAGGTGTACTTGATCACTGCATCGCCGTCGCCGCGCAGCTTGCCGTACTGATACAGGCTCGGCCCGAGCGTGCCGTAGGAGATTTCCGCCTTGGAGATCTGGTGACAGTTGTAGCAGTTGCCTCCGTTGGGAGCACCGGCTTTGTCGCGATATGTCATGCCTCGGCCGCTCTGGGCAATCTTCTCGCCAGACTTCCAATCACCGATGAATTTGCCATCGGCTGGAAACTTGATGGTCTTCATGTTGGCCTCCTCCACCCGCTTGCGGGTGGCCGCATCGAGGTCCTTGCCGTTGAGCTCGGCCTCACTGCAGACCACGTTGATCTCGTCTTGCTTGAGGCGGTCGAGTCCTGCGATGCCCTTCTCCCCAAACGACTTCGCCACAATCTCACGGGTCATTTTGTCGTAGTCGGCCGAGCTGTATTGACCAGCACAGCCCACGAGCCCAACGGCGGCCGCCACTGCTGTTAGCACGAGTTTCTTGTTCATGGTTTGTCTTCCTTATCGCTTGATGGTGGGGGCCAGTGATGCAACACCATTGCCTGTAACACCCATATAGGTCGACAAGGCCACGGACAGCTCGCTGCCAAATTTCAGCTCCGGAAACCGCTGCTGACGGAAGCAGTCTTCCAGACGCTTGTTCATCGGCCAGACCTGACCATTGCTCACCCGGTAGGCTGGCCAGGAGGTGAAGGCCGCGCCGGCGGGCTCTTTCTTGGTGAGATTGGGCAGGCCCTGGAGACGGATACGGGTGTTGTCCGACGCGTGGCAGGTGGCGCAGGCGAAGTCGTAGGGGCCCGCACGGTAAAAGAAGGCACGCTTGCCGACCTCATAGAGACGCTTCTCTTCTGCATGGCTCTGTGGCACGTTCACCGGCATGCCCTTGGACTGCGTGGCCACCCAGGTGACCAGCGCGATGATG
>CAZPRT010000121.1:0-3348 GCA_964589205.1 uncultured Bordetella sp.
GCTCGTCGGGCTCATAACCCGAAGGTCGTAGGTTCAAATCCTACCCCCGCTACCACCCTCTTCTCTGTAGGGTTGGCCCCGCCGAAGAATTCTCTCTCTCCTCAGCACAGCAAACTCATCGCCTGTCCACCCTGGTGTGTGGCCGGCCTCATTCTTTGTCGGGCATGGCGATCTTCAAGAGATCGTCTGGCAGTCCCTTGTCGGGCTTGACGCCCAAGTCGCGCATCATCTCGACCTGCCGAATCACATTGCCCGGGCCTTCCGAGAGCTGGCGCATGGCCGTTTCGTGGCTCTTGCTGGCGGCATCGAGGTTCTTGCGCACCGCGAGCATGGTCTCGACGAAGCCACGGAATTTGTCGTAGAGCAGGGCGCCGCGGTTGGCGATCTCCACGGCATTGCGGCCCACCCGCTCTTGCCGCCAGAGGTACTCCACCGTGCGCAGCACAAAGAGCAGCGTGTTCGGGCTCACCAGCAGCACATGGCGGTTCCAGCCCTCGAGCCAGAGGCGTTCGTCGTTCCCGGTGGCCAGCAGGAATGCGGGCTCCACGGGAATGAACATCATGACGAAGTCCGGGGAGCGGTCGCCATGAATGCCCTGGTAATTCTTTTTCGAGAGGCCATCCATGTGGGCGCGAATGGAGGCCAGGTGCTCCTTGAGCTTGGCCTGCCGAATGGTGTCGTCATCGCAGTTGAAGTATTCCTCGTAGGCCTTGAGCGAGACCTTGGAGTCGACGATGAGGAAACGGTCTTCGGGGAGTTGAATGACCACATCGGGCTTGCGCGCCCGTGACTGGTCTTCTGCGGAGGCATGGGTTTGTTGAACGAAAAACTCCCGGTCTTTGGTGAGGCCGGAGACCTCGAGCACCCGCTCGAGAATGACTTCACCCCAGTCGCCCATCATTTTGTTGTCGCCCTTCAAGGCCGAGGCCAGGTTCTGGGCGTCGTGGGAGATCTTCTGCTGCGCTTCGAGCAGCAGCTTGATGCGCTCGCCCAAGGCCGAGCTGTCCTTCTGGCTGGTTTCCTTCAGGCCGCTCACCTCTTTGGTGAACTGTTCGAACTGCACCTTCAGGGGCGTGAGCAGACTGGAGAGATTTGTTTGGTTGGTTTGGGCGAGCTGCTGGGCCTGGTCTTTCAGGAGCTCTTGGGCAAATAGCTTGGCCCGCATCTCGACCTCAGTGTTGGCGGATTCGCGCTCTTGCATGCGGGCCTTGGTGGCGGCGAGCTCTTCGGCCATGGCCCGCTGGGCGGCCGACATCTTCCAGTTCACCAGGGCGGCCCCCAGGGCTGCACCCACTGCAAGGGCCAAAAGCCAGCCCATTCCCCCCAACAGCATGTCCATGCGAACCCCACTTGAATGATCGTTCCCACTTTACTGCACCGCAGGGTCAGGGAGTGAGCCTGGGCGTTGCGCCCCGTGCGCGGACGTCCGAGTGGTCGATGCATCCGTTGCGTGTCCCTTGAGAGAGTTCAGGCCCTGGGCACTCTCTCGGAGCGTTAGTACGCGAGCGAGGCATGCCAACTGTAATAGCTTTTAAGCTAAAAAAAGGGGTACCATGTTCTCAATTAAGCACTTCGTCGATGTCTCTGGTGACGACCCGTTTGAATTATGGTTCGACGCCATTGCAGACCTAAGGGCAAAGGCGCGCATATCGGCACGGGTTACGAGACTTCACTACGGCCTATTCGGAGACTGTCGCCCGGTTGGAAGCGGTGTTTGGGAGTTGAAGATCGACTGGGGTCCTGGTTATCGGGTCTATTACGGGATCTGTCAGGGGAATGTAATTCTTCTATGTGGGGGTGGTGTAAAGAGGACTCAACGCGCCGACATTGATCGGGCGATTGAGCGCTGGAAACTTTGGCAAAGGGAGAGGCGGACGTGAGATCGGTGAATCACGACGAGTGGATTAAAGAGAAACTGAAAGATTCCGACTTTGCGGCGGAGTATCTCAATGCGGCCGCTGACGAGGATGACTCTCGAATCTATCTGACAGCACTTCGTCAAGTGGTCGAGGCTCGGGGTGGTATCAAAGAGATCGCGCAAAAGACACAACTCTCGAAAGAGACGCTTTACCGGACCTTATCGTCCCGCGGCAATCCCACCATCAAGACGCTCTCTGCGGTACTGCGGGCCGCCGGATTGAAGATGGCAGTGACCACTGCCTAGCGTAACCGCAGTGGTACGACTTGCGGGCGACCACTCCCACGAGTGCTGAGCGGCCGTTGTGCCCCCCTCCGGGGGGGTAGCGTTTAGACTTCACTCCATGTCAAAAACAGACCGTGTGCTCAAGATGATTGCGCTGCTCAAGGAGCGTGGCCAACTGACCAAGCGCGACCTGCTCGACAAGTTCGAGATCACAGAGCCCACCTTCAAGCGGGACATCGCCTTCCTGCGTGATGAGTACGGGGCGCAAATTGAGTACGACCCCGCCGAGAAGGTCTATCGGCTGGTGGCCGAGGGCGCGGCCACGGCGGGCGCCGGATCAGGGCCTGGCAAGCACGAGGTGCCCGGCCTTTGGTTCAGCCAGGATGAACTCCTGGCGCTCTTGTCTCTGAGTCACCTGCTCGAGGGCCTCGGCACCGAGTCGGTGGTGGGCAAGGCGCTGGTGCCCATCCGCAGGCGCATGGAGGCCCTGCTCGGTGCAAATGCGGCAAGCAGGCAGATTCAAAGTCGGGTGAAGCTGTTGTCGATGGCGGCGCGGCGCATGCCGGCCGAGCACTTCACGAAGGTGGTCGAGGCCACCCTGCAGCGCAAGCGGCTCCAGATCGTTTACAAGGGCCGGGCCCGAGGGGATCAGACCGAACGGATCATCTCTCCGCAGCGGGTGGTGCACTACCGAGACAACTGGTACGTGGATGCCTACTGCCATTTGCGCGAGCGGCTCTCGACGTTCTCGATGGATGCGATTCTCAAGGCCCAGCCGGCCAAGGGCAAGGCCCTTGAGATGGAGGAGGCCGAGCTCGATGCAGTGCTCGCCAGTGGTTACGGTATTTTCTCGGGCAAGCCCACCGCCACGGCAGTGCTGCTGTTCTCCGAGACCATCAGCCGTTGGGTGTCTGCTGAAATTTGGCACCCCCAGCAGCAGGGGCGGTGGGTGGGTGCGCAGTGGCAGGTGAGCTTTCCTTACTCCGATGCCCGCGAACTCGTGATGGACATCATGCGGCATGGGCCCGATGTGAGGGTGATCTCTCCCCCGGAGCTGGCCGAGCAGATCAAGACACGGCACCGGCAGGCCGCGAGTTTGTGAGGGATGGGCGGAGCCGGTGGCAATTGCCGGCTCACTGCATGGTTGCCGCGACATCCTCGCTGACAAGTTCAAGCTCGGGCGGCTTAAAGTCTGGATCGAACCG
>CAZPRT010000122.1:0-3318 GCA_964589205.1 uncultured Bordetella sp.
CCGGGCAATGAGACGAGTCCCAGCCCCGCGCGCACCGCCCCCTGATTCACAGGCAGCTGCTCCTGCAGGGCCGCGAGCGCTGCCAATGCAGCCGATGCATTGAGCAGCTGGTTCATGCCCCGAAGCGCCGGATAGGCCATGGCATGGCGCGCCTGTCCGCGGCCCCGCCAGCTCCACTGCTGCCGATCGCCCTGGTAGTTGAAGTCCACCCCGAACTGCCACAGGTCTGCCCCAATGGTCTGCGCCACCGCTGCAACCGTGGGCGGGGGCACGGGGTCGCCCACGATCAGGGGCCGGCCAGGCCGGGCAATGTGGGCCTTCTCCCATCCAATTTGCTCCCGGGTTCCGCCAAGAAAGGCCTGGTGGTCGAGGTCGATGGAGGTGAGCACCGCAACATCATTGGCCAGAAGGTTCACCGCATCGAGTCGGCCGCCCATGCCAATCTCAAAGATGGCCAAGTCCAAGGGCTGTCGGCGCACCATGTCGAAGGCGGCCAAGGTCACCCACTCAAAGTAAGTGAGCGATGCCCCGGCCTTCTCGGTGGCGTGGCCCACGGCCTCAAAGGCAGCCACCCAGTCGGAGGCCTCGCTGTCCTGGCCTTGAAGCCGCAGCCGCTCCTCAAAGCGCAACAGGTGTGGGGATGAATAAACCGCCGTTCGGTAGCCTGCCTGACTGGCCATGGCCTCCAGAAAGGCGCAGGTCGAGCCCTTTCCGTTGGTGCCGCCCACCACAATCACGCGACAGGCAAGCCGAAGGCCCGTGGCATCGAAGTCGAAGGACATCGCCTGGGCCACTGCGCGAACATCGTCCAAGGCCATGCGCATGCCGGGCCTCGACACGCCAGGCATGGAGGCGGACTCGAGTCTTTGAAGCCACTGGGCCAAGGCCTGGGAAGCGGCCGTGGCATCGCCCATGGGCATGGATGTTAGGCGCGTGCGGGCTGCATCAACAGGGCGATCATCTCGGCCAGTTCGTCTGGCAGCTTGCGACGATCCACGATGCGGTCGATGGCCCCCTTTTGCAGCAGGAACTCCGCGCGCTGGAAGCCCTCTGGAAGCTTCTCCCGAACGGTCTGCTCGATGACGCGAGGGCCAGCGAATCCGATGAGCGCCTTGGGCTCTGCGATGACGATGTCGGCCACGAATGCGAAGCTGGCAGACACACCACCCATGGTGGGATCGGTGAGGACCGAGACATACGGCAGCCGGGCCTGGGCCAGTTGCTGAAGGGCTGCTGTGGTCTTGGCCATCTGCATGAGCGAGAGCAGGCCTTCTTGCATGCGTGCACCACCGCTGGCACTGATCGAGACAAACGCAGCTCCGGTGGTCAAGGCGCGCTCCACGCCACGAACAAAACGCTCGCCCACCACCGAGCCCATGGAGCCGCCCATGAACTCAAACTCAAAGCAGGCCACCACCACAGGCACACCGCGCACCGTGCCCGACATGACCACCATCGCATCCGTCTCACCGGTCTCCGACTGGGCCTCCGAGAGGCGCTCGGGATACTTGCGACTGTCCTTGAACTTTAGGCTGTCGAGGGGCAGCACCTCCTGGCCAATCTCCTCACGGCCCTCAGCATCAAGGAGTTGATCCAGCCGGGTGCGCGCCTTGATGCGCATGTGGTGCGCGCACGATGGGCAGACCTGCAGGTTCTTCTCCAAGTCGTCTCGGTACAGAACCGCATCACAAGAGGGACACTTGAGCCAGACGCCTTCAGGGACGGTTCGCCGCCGGCCCTCGGTGGGCTGGATGCGGGGCGGCAGAATCTTCTCGATCCAGCTCATGCGGCCCGCCCCAGTTTTGACTGCTCATCCAGCGCGCTGCGTATGCCCGTGATGAAGGCTCGAAGATCGGCCACCGGATTGCCCGCCCGTGCCACCGACGCCTCCATCGTCTTGATGAGCGCACTGCCAATCACCACCGCATCGGCATGCTGGGCCACGGCCTTGGCCGAGGCCGCATCGGAGATGCCAAAGCCCACGCCAATGGGCATGGTGGTGTGCCGGCGAATCACGGTCACGCGATCGGCCACCGCCTGAGTGTCCAAGGTTGCGGCGCCCGTCACACCCTTGAGCGATACGTAATAGAGGTAGCCTGAACCCAGGCGGGCAACCTGTCCCATTCGTGTCTCGGTGGACGTGGGGGCGAGCAGAAAAATGACATCGAGCCCACCCTCATGACAGGCCTGGCTAAAGGCCTCGCACTCCTCGGGGGGGTAGTCCACCACCAGCACGCCATCCACACCCGAGGCCACCGCCGCCTTCACAAAGGCCGCCGTTCCATATTGCTCCACCGGGTTGGCGTAGCCCATGAGCACCACGGGCGTTTTCTGATTGGTCTTGCGAAAGGCAGTCACCCAGTCGAGGCAGTCTTGAAGGCGCACCCCCCGGGCGAGCGCACGCTCACTGGAGCGCTGAATGACAGGACCATCGGCCATGGGGTCGGAGAACGGCACGCCAAGCTCGATGACATCGGCCCCGCCCTCGACCAGCGCGTGCATGACCTCGAGGGTCTGCTCCCGGGATGGGTCACCGGCCGTGAAATACGGAATGAGTGCCGTGCGACCGGCCTGCGCCAGCTCCTGAAAAACAGTCGACAGACGGCCCATGCTTACAGTGCGAGGCCGCTGGCCTGGGCCACCGTGTGCATGTCTTTGTCGCCGCGGCCAGACAAGTTCACCAGAATGACCTTGTCCTTGGGCATGCTCGGGGCCACCTTGGCGGCATAGGCCAGCGCATGGCTGGTCTCGAGCGCTGGAATGATGCCCTCAGTGCGGCAGCAGGTGTGAAAAGCCGCCAGGGCTTCGTCATCATTGATGGGCACGTATTGCGCACGGCCGGAATCCTTGAGCCAAGCATGCTCCGGCCCCACACCGGGGTAGTCCAGGCCCGCAGAGACCGAGTGTGTCTCTTGAATCTGGCCATTGGCATCCTGAAGCAGATAGGTGCGGTTTCCATGCAGCACGCCAGGCGTGCCGGCCGAGAGCGAGGCGGCATGGTGGCCAGAGTCCACGCCATGGCCACCAGCCTCAACGCCGATCAGGGCCACGTTGGGTTCATTGATGTAGTCGTAAAAAATACCCATGGCATTGCTGCCACCCCCCACACAGGCCACCACCATGTCAGGCTGCCGGCCGACCATCTCGGGCATCTGCCAGAGGCATTCCTTGCCCACCACCGAATTAAAGTCGCGCACCATCATGGGATAAGGGTGCGGGCCCGCCACGGTGCCAATGATGTAGAAGGTGTCTTCGACATTGGTGACCCAGTCGCGCATGGCCTCATTGAGCGCATCTTTCAGTGTCTTGGAGCCGCTC
>CAZPRT010000123.1:0-3240 GCA_964589205.1 uncultured Bordetella sp.
AAACATAATCACCTCATAGGTGGTGGCATCCAGAAGGTGTTCGAGCTGATGATGTATGTTCACTAGAGCGCCTCCTGGTTCAATCCGGTCGCCATGCGGGCAACTGGGTGGCAAAGTAGACGACGATAACCCCGAGCCCACGGCTGTTTTCCTAAACTTTACGGTCTAGCTTATAAGAGATTAAAAAGAGCACATGGAATTCGAACTTCCCGAAACCGTGGCCAATGCGCTACTTGGAATGATCAATGAGGATTCACTGCTTGCCAGGCGGCTGAGAGAGTGCGGCCTTTCAACAGGAAAACGTGTGGTACCCAGCAGCCTCTTCGACGCCACCTCGCTCAACACACTCTACGGTCTGTGCCGTGCGGCCAACGAGCGTGAGCTGATGTTCCAAATGATGGCGCTTGACAATATTCATGCTGCGCCGGCTGCCCGCAAAATCCCCAGCTTGGAGCATCTGATCCCCGGTCTTGTTGCTTGGCTCTCGCGTGACATGATCGACGGCTGGCTCTATAAGCTCGGCAAGGACGGTGTGTTGCTGCCTTGGCTTGTCCATTCCATGCGTTATGTTCAGCCCTCCGATGGCGCTGCCTACGTCATCATCGGCCTCCTGGCCAATACCTTACAGGCCGCAGAACGCGATCCAGTGACTGATCCGAGGATGCGGCGTACCGGCATGACCTACGGGATCACCTTTTATGCCGAGGATATCGGAGACCGCACAATTCCGGAATTGATGACGAGTTACGGCTACTTCAAAGAATGTGCTGAATTCAAAAATGAATACGATATTCATGCAGATGCAACCAAAGTTTGGTGCGCAGTTTACTGTCGCTGGCACTGTCTGGATGTCCAGCGAAGGGCCTCGTCCGCAACTTGAATGCATGCGGCTGCAGGCCGGCACAACAGCCCGCTGTGTCAATGAAGAAGAGTTGCTTCAACGTCACTTCGACACCACCGCTGATGCCTCCTTCTGGCGCGGAAGCGGTATTAGCGAGGGTTTTGAGCGGATTCCTCAGCATTGCTACCTACATTTATTTCATCTGGATTACCACCGTTGCCTGTGGGCGCATGTGCAGAATGTTAAAGAGTATCGGTACAAGCCAGAGTTGCGTGACAAGTTGGTGTTGCCGAATGCTCATCGCGACCTGATTGATATTTTGACCGCTGACCGTAACTTCCTAATGGAGGACATTGTCGAAGGCAAGTCGGGCGGAACCACCATCCTGTGCAAAGGCGCACCGGGATTGGGTAAGACGTTGACCGCAGAGGTCTATGCTGAGGTCGTCGGGAAACCCCTCTACCGCGTACATTCTGGTCAACTCGGCGTGACGGCAAGCTCCGTGGAAGCCAACCTTTCGAAAATCCTGCGGCGAGCGGCACGCTGGGATTCGGTGCTTTTGCTCGATGAGGCTGACGTTTATATTCGCCGCCGCGACAACGATCTTCAGCACAACGCCATCGTGGCTGAGTTCCTGCGCACTCTCGAGTATTTCAACGGATTGCTGTTCATGACCACCAACCGTGTAGCTGACATTGATGATGCCGTATTGTCGCGCTGCATCGCAATTATCCAGTTCGAGACACCGACGCAAGAACAGGCGAAACAATTATGGAAATCGCTGGCGCAGCAGTTCAATGTCGAACTGCCTGATGACCTGGTTGACCGCTTAACCATAACCTACGCTTCTGCGAGCGGCCGTGACATCAAGGAGTTACTCAAGCTGACGCTCAAGTTTTGCAAGGGTAAGAATTTGTTGCTCAGCGAGGAGGTCTTTGCTCAGTGTGCGGCTTTCCGCAGCATCGGTATGCCCGTCTAAGATGACGACCTTTGAATCGTTTTTCCCGGGAGATTCGCTGCTGGGCCGGCTCAGTTTCCGGTTGGGAACCATGCCCGATAAGCAAGCCTTGCCCCCGGGTCGTCACGACCTGGGTATTGCTAGCGAGCGGGACGCTGTATTGATCGTGCCAGAGGAGTTGCAGCCTGGAGCTCCAATCGCGCTGCTCGTGATGTTTCATGGCGCCGGTGGCAGTGCCGATAAGGTGCTGCCATTCGTGATCGAACATGCGCGTCGGCATGGCTTTTTGCTTCTGTTGCCTCAATCTCAGTTTCCAACTTGGGATTTGGTCGTGGGTGGTCATGGGCCAGACCTAGAACGACTTGACAAGGCATTGGGTGAAGTGGCGTCACGCTTTTTGATCAATCCATCTCAATTGGGATTTGCTGGTTTCTCAGACGGAGGCAGCTATGCGCTGTCGGTAGGCCTGACCAATGGCGATGTCATCAGCCACATAATTGCATTTTCGGCAGGCTTTATGTCAGTCCTTCAACAAAACGGTGCGCCGCGCATATTTGTCGCCCACGGTCTGGAGGATGAGCAACTGCCAATTGAGACGAGTGCGCGCCCCCACGTAGCCAAGCTAATGGGCGCAGGCTATGACGTGACCCCTGTGGAATTTAGAGGACCGCACCACATTGAGCCCCCAGTGGTTGCATTGGCAATTGACTTCTTCCTCAAACCAATGGCTCAGTCTTGCTAATGACAGGGCCGATTTCCAAGATTAAGTCTGCTGTGAGAACGGGCATTCTCCCGGCATCATGTCTTGCGTTGAGTTCCATCAGGGTTGACTCTGATCTGGTTGATCAAGCTCGCCAGCGATTCACCAGATAAACCAGCGAGAGCATCACAGGAACTTCGACCAGCACCCCTACCACCGTGGCGAGCGCGGCTGCGGATTGCATTCCGAAGAGGGAGATGGCCACCGCCACGGCCAGCTCGAAAAAGTTGGAGGTGCCGATTAGGCAGGCCGGCCCTGCAATGGGGTGGGAGAGCTTCATGGCCCGCGCCATTCCCCACGACAAGAAGAAAATGCCGTAGGTCTGAAGGATGAGCGGAATGGCGATCATCAGCATCAACATGGGCTGTTCAACGACAGTGCCCGCCTGAAGCCCGAACAGAATGATCACCGTGGCAATCAGGCCCAAGATTGAAAATGGCTTGACCTTGGTGAGAAAGAGTTCCACCGCAATGCCGCTTTGTTTGCGCAGGGCGCGGCGTGTCAGTACCCCAGCCAGGAGCGGCGCGGCCACATAGAGAAGTGTTGCCAGCACCAGCGTTTCCCAAGGCACCTCGATATCGGTCACGCCCAGCAGGAATGCGGCCAGGGGCGCAAAGGCGAAGATTAGAATGACATCGTTAATGGAGACCTGGATGACGGTGTAGGCCGCATGGCCACGCA
>CAZPRT010000124.1:0-3195 GCA_964589205.1 uncultured Bordetella sp.
CATGCGCGACCGCATGGTCAGCCTCGATTACCAAGAGGTCGTCACCTATTCCTTTATGGACTCCGCACTGGCCGAGCAGTTTGCCCCGCCGGCCGAGCACCTGGTGCTCCAGAATCCGATTGCCTCGCAGCTCTCCACGATGCGCCCCTCCATGGTTCCCAACCTGCTTAAGGTGCTGGCAGACAACATTGCCCACCGAGAGACACGGGTTCGCATCTTCGAGCTCGGCCGGGTGTTTCGGCGGAATGCATCGGTTGCTGCCGGCCCTTGGACGGTTCAGGGGGTGTCCCAGCCGATGACGCTCTGCGCCCTGGCCTGGGGTGGCGTGCCCTTTGCACCCTGGGAGGGCAAGGTGGGGGACGTTGATTTCTTCGACCTCAAGCAAGACCTGCTGCGATTGGCCGCGCCATGCAGCCTCACCACCAGTGCCCCGGCAGCGCCCATTGCGGGGCTGCACCCCGGTCGGGCTGCGGTCGTGAAGTTGGGTGATCTGGTGATTGGTGTGATGGGCGAGCTTCACCCCACCCTGGTGGCCCAGTTTGAACTGCCCTCGGCCCCGGTGGTGTTTGAAGTGGCGCTCGAGCCGCTTCTGGCGCTGGGAATGCCCGCACCCCAGCCACCTGCACGCCACCCGAGTGTCTCCCGAGACCTGGCCTTTGTGCTGCCCCGCAGCACCTCAGCCGGAGATGTGCACGCAGCGTTGATGGGGCTTTGCCGGGCCCCGGAGGCCAAGGGGCGCCTGCAGTCTGTGGTGCTTTTCGACCAGTATCGGGGCCCTGGGCTCGCCGAGGATGAAAAAAGTCTTGCCTTTAGGTTTGTGCTGCAAGATACTGAAAAGACACTAGAAGATTCAGAAGTCGATGCCTGCATGGATTGGGTGGCCCAAACGGTTGTGTCTGCCTTTTCTGCGAAGATTCGCAAGTAAGCGTCTGTTTCATCTAGACCTTTGCACACCAAACCCGTAGGAGCAGACTGAATCGTGCCTGCCGCGTCAGACACCCTCACCAAGGCCGAGCTCGCCGACATGCTTTATGAGCGTGTCGGGTTGAACAAGCGCGAGGCCAAGGAGGTCGTGGAGGCCTTTTTCGATGAGATCCGAACCCAGCTCGAGCAGGGTGAGAGCGTGAAACTCTCGGGCTTTGGCAATTTCCAGCTTCGGGACAAGCCCGAACGCCCTGGGCGCAACCCCAAAACGGGGGAGCCCATTCCCATTTCAGCCCGCCGCGTGGTCACCTTCCACGCCAGCCAGAAGCTCAAGGCACACGTTCAGAACCCGGACCTGCCGCTGGGCGACCTCGATGACGACCAGTGAGCCACGTTCGGCCGGTGCCACAGAGGCGCTGCCCGTCATTCCGGTCAAACGCTACTTCACCATCGGCGAGGTGAGCGAGCTCTGCCAGGTGAAGCCGCACGTGCTGCGCTATTGGGAGCAGGAATTCGCCCAGCTGCGGCCAGTCAAGCGCCGGGGCAATCGACGCTACTACCAGCACCACGAGGTGCTGCTCATTCGCAAGATTCGGTCGCTGCTCTACGACGAGGGCTTCACCATCTCGGGTGCCCGCTCACGGCTTACGGGGCTGCGCGGCCGGGCTGTGCCCGATGCCTCGCCTGACATTGAGGTCGATGCGCCGCCATTGCCCGCGGCGCCTCGCAAGGCCAAGGTGAGTCCAGCCGCACCTGCGGCAGCGGCATCCGAGCCCGTGGCCATGTCGGCCGCAGTTCGAACCGAGCTCGAAGGCATTCTTGCCTTGCTTCGGTCTGCCCCGAAGAAGCGAAAATCAGCGGCCTGATCCGGTATACTTCATCGCTTCGGTCGGGGCGTAGCGCAGCCTGGTAGCGCACTTGCATGGGGTGCAAGGGGTCGGATGTTCGAATCATCTCGCCCCGACCAACTTCTCCCTCTTCAGTTTGAAATCTCCACTGGGTCGTTCTACACTCAGCGTGTCTAACTGATTAGACACCGTCTGATGGTGCCCGCTTAACACGGGTTAAACGGGAAGCTGGTGTGAATCCAGCGCTTCCCCCGAAACAGTCAGCGTGCGTGTCTTGTTCCAGCAGGCCGGCCTCCACCGGCCTGACCCACTGAGGCAGTTGCCTTGGGAAGGGGGAGCAGGAAGCGGGTGCCTCGGCACCCCAGCACGTGAGCCTGGATACCGGCCGCAGACGTGGACATTGTCTGTCGCTTCGGGGTTGGGGCGGCCGGGAAGGGTTTTCTTTGAAGACGACACGCACGGTGTTGGCTGCTGCCATGGCAGCGGCCTTTGGTTGCGCTCAGGCGCAAAGCATTCAAACGTTGGATCCAGTGGTGGTGAGCGCTGCTCGGTACGAGCAGCAGCTCAGTGAGGTCATTCCTTCTGTAAGCGTGATCGACCGAGAGCAGATTGAAAGGTCTCAGGCACAAGACTTGGCGAGCCTGCTCATGAGTGAGCCAGGGTTCGAGTTCGGTCGAAACGGGGGGCTTGGCTCGACCACGAGCATCTTCTTGCGAGGAATGTCGAGCGTCAACTCGGCGGTGTTCATCGACGGTGTGCGTGTTCAAACCGATCGACTAGGCGCATTCAACTTCGCCGATATTCCGCTGGACATGATTGACCGTGTAGAGATCGTCCGGGGCAATCTCGGTGCACTGTATGGCGAGGCAGCCATTGGAGGCACTGTTCATATCTTTACTCGGCGTGGGTCTGGAACACCAAATGGTTCAGCATCCATTACGCTGGGCGCGCGAAACACGAAGGGGCTGTCCGTGAACTACGGTGGGGAGATATTCGACCACCGCTTCCAGATCGATGCATCAACGTTGGATACGGAGGGTTTTTCATCTAGGGTGGGTAGTGGTTTCAACCCAGACCCCGATGGCTATAAGAACCGTACAGTCAATCTGAAACTTTCGCGGCATCTGTCATCAACCTTGGAAGTCGGAATCTTTGCTAGCGCCATCCTCGGAGAGTCGGAATTCGACGATACCGGCAGGTTAGATGATCACTTGCTTCGACGAAATAATGATTCATTTGGAGCCTACCTCGACCTGGGTCATGGTAACGACGCTGCAACTAGACTTGAATTCCTGAGGTCAAATCTCAAGATCGAGGAATTTCTGAATGGCTCTCAGAAAACGCTCCTAGACGGGGGTCTCAGTAAAGGAGATCAATCATCCGTTCGAATCACTTCGAAGGCCACCGTCCTATCAGGCACGCA
>CAZPRT010000125.1:0-3191 GCA_964589205.1 uncultured Bordetella sp.
TGCCAAAGCCCATGTCCTCCAGACCCTCTTGGTTCGGAAGCCCGGGCGGGTTCACACCTTTGGAATCAGCCATGTCGTTGCTCCTCGAGCTGGTCGAGCCAGGCGGTCGTGACATCACCCGTGATGTAGTGGCCATCGAAGCAGGAGGCCTCAAGCCCAGCAACGGCCGCATTGAACCCGCGCACATCAGCCTTCATGGCATCAATCCCCTGGTAGACGAGCGCATCGGCCCCAATGGCTTCGCAGATCTCGTCATCGCTGCGGCCGTGCGCAATCAGCTCCCGCCGAGTGGGCATGTCGATGCCGTAGACATTCGGATAGCGCACAGGCGGGGCGGCCGAGGCGAAGACCACACCCTTCGCACCCGACTCTCGGGCCATGCTCACAATCTCTCGACTGGTGGTGCCACGAACAATGGAGTCATCGACGATGAGCACCCGCTTGCCCTTGAACTCCGAGGCCATGGCGTTAAGCTTTTGTCGAACCGATTTCTTTCGCACCTCCTGGCCGGGCATGATGAAGGTGCGGCCCACATAACGGTTCTTGATGAAACCTTCCCGATAGGGCACGTTGAGGTGCATGGCCAACTGAAGGGCCGCAGGCCGGCTGGAATCGGGAATGGGCATGACCACATCGATGTCGCCACCTGGAAATGCTTTGGCCACTTGGGCGGCCAGCGTCTCGCCCATCTTGAGTCGGGCGTCGTACACGGAGATGCCATCGATCTGTGAGTCGGGTCGTGCAAAGTAGACGAACTCGAACACACAGGGGTTCAGGCTCGACTGTTGGCCGCACTGCTTGGAGAAGACCTCCCGGTCTTCGGTGATCACAATGCACTCTCCCGGGGCGATGTCACGCACCAGGCGAAAGCCCAGGCCCTCCAAGGCCACCGACTCCGAGGCGAGGATGTAATCCTTGCCCGCTCCTTCGTCACGCTCACCCAAGACCAGCGGCCGAATGCCATAGGGATCACGGAACCCGATCACGCCAAAGCCTGGAATCATGGTCACGCAGGCATAGGCCCCCTTGGCCCTGCGCTGCAGAACACTCACGGCTGCAAAGACCGCATCTGGGTCGAGCGTGAGGCCACTGACAGCCTGCTGCAGCTCATGGGCAAAGACATTGAGCAGCACCTCGGAGTCCGACTCGGTGTTGATGTGACGCCGATCACGGCGATACATGTCGTCTTGGAGTTCACCCGCGTTGGTGAGGTTGCCGTTGTGCCCAAGCACGATGCCAAAGGGCGCATTCACATAGAAGGGCTGAGCCTCCTCGGCACTCATCGCACTACCGGCCGTTGGGTACCGAACATGGCCGATGCCCATGTTGCCGAAGAGATTGCGCATGTCACGGGTGCGAAAGACATCGCGCACCAGGCCCGTGCCCCTCGACAAGTGAATCCGCTTGCCTTGGGCCGTGGCAATGCCCGCCGCATCCTGGCCGCGATGCTGCATCAGCAGCAGCGCATCGTAGAGCGATTGATTCACCGGATGGGCTGCAACAATTCCAACGACACCACACATGACTAGGGCCTTTTCAAAGAATCGAGTTGAACGCGGGACGACACGGCATCTGGGAGCCACGGTGCAGCCACACGAATGGACCACTCCAGAACCGGTCGGCTGTCTGCAGTCTGCCAAGCGGGCTGGCCGATGAGCGGGGTCATGGCGGCGAGCACCGCCAAGACCGTGAGAATCACCCAGCCACGGGCCAGGCCAAAGGCCACACCCATCAGCCGATCGAGAAAGCCACCGCCCACGGCCTGAACCAATTCTTTCAGGGCGAGCGTGAGCAGTCGGCCCAATAGCAGGATCAGCACGAAGATGAGGGCGAAGGCCACCGTCATGGCCATGGCGGGCGGCAGCCACTCCTGCAGGGGCTCGGCACCATACATGGCAAGGCGGCTGGCCCCCACCAGGGCGAGGATCCACACGGCCAGAGACGCCACCTCCTGCACCAGGCCCCGGAGCATGGAGAGCAACACCGAGGCCACCACCACCACGGCGCAGACAATGTCGATCCAGCTCGTGGTCTCAGTCACGCGGGGCCTCTGGGCGTATCAGCGTGGCCTCAACACCCTCAAGCTTCAAGCGTGCGCGGGCCGCATCGGCCTCACGCTCGGATGCGAACGGGCCCATCCGAACGCGATGGCGGGGACCTGTCTGCTCTGAGAGGGTCACGACCACAAGACGCCGACCAGGTGCCTCGAGCTTCTTGCGGGCGGCCTCTGCAGACGACTTCTGAGAATAGGCACCCAACTGCAAGAAGTACGGCTTGGTCCTCGCGTTGGCGGACTTGGATGCAGCAGGCGCAGGTGACGATGCCACCGGGGTTGTCGAGGCAGCCGGCGCGGGGGTTGCAGAGGACTCCGCCACGGCCGGCGCTGGTGCAGCAGCCTCAGCAGTTTTGTTGGTCGCGGGCTCAGGCGGGCTCTGCTCGGGAGCAGACGCTTCCGTGGGCGCCGAAGCCCCTGGTGCGGCCGACGGCGCGGGCCACTTCAGAATGAAGTCTTGCTGCAGGCTTCGCGGTGTGTCCTCAAAGAGCATCAAGACCACGGCCGCGGTGGCGGTGGAGAACAGAACGGCGCCAAGGAGCCGCCAGCGGGCTCGGCGCTTGTGCTCTGCCATGGGGTCGGCGAAATCAGCGGGCATCGGGGGCGCGAGGGGCGTGAGGAGCCTGACCTATCTGTTGTGCCGCGGGCCATACGGCTGCGACGGTGACAAAGGACCCAAACACCACGAGTCTATCACTCGGGTCGGCCTGCCCTGCCGCAGCCGCAAAGGCCTGCACTGGTGAATCCAGACAATGCACCGCGATGGCAGGGAGCCCATCCTTGGCCCTTTCAGCCTGCACAGGGATCAACAGCGGGGCGAGTTGCTCGGCCAAGGCCTGGGCCCGCTGGGCTCGCGCGCCCAAGCCTTCACCCTCGAGGCTCGCCAAGAACCAGGCGTCCACCTTGGAGACCAATGGTGCAAACACGCCCGGGGCATCCTTGTCGGCGAGCATGCCCACCACGGCCAAGGTCTTCGGAAAGAATCCCATCTGATCCAAATTGCTCGCGAGCACGCCGGCCGCATGGGGGTTGTGGCCCACATCGAGGACCACCGCGGGCTGACCGGGCAGCACCTGGAATCGGCCGGGCAATGAGACGAGTCCCAGCCCCGCGCGCACCGCCCCCTGATTCACAGGCA
>CAZPRT010000126.1:0-3174 GCA_964589205.1 uncultured Bordetella sp.
CCAGATGCGGGCCCATCCAGACTTGCGCATTGTTCATCTGAATTGGCAGGGCCAGCGGCCGGTGGCGCAGGTGCAGGTGGACCTGGCTCGGGCGCGTGAGCTTGGCGTGCCGCCAGCGGTCATTGCGCGAACCCTGGAGGCCCGATTCACTGGGGTGACGGTCGGCGAATTTCGAGAGAACGACAAGCGCATCCCGCTGTTGCTGCGGCTGCCGCAGTCCGAGCGCGGCGAAGGCCTTGCGGGTCTGCGGGGCTTGTTGCTGCCAGCCCTCACGGGCGAGCAGGTGCCACTCGACAAGGTGGCCCGGGTGGACATGGTCTGGGAGCCTGGGCTGGTCTGGCGGCGGGATCGTGAATATGCCGTGACGGTGCAGGCGGCCATTGGCACCGAGCGCCAGGCTGCAAGCGTGAGCGCAGAGCTGCTGTCCCAGTTGCAGCCCTTGGTGGGCGCGCTTCCCGCGGGAACCCGCCTTCAATTGGGCGGGGAGGTGGAGGAGAGCAGCAAGGGGCAGGCCTCGATTTTTGCGGGCATGCCCATCATGTTCTTCCTCACCTTCACCCTGCTGGTGGTGCAATTGAAAAGCACCCCCAAGAGCCTCATGGTGCTGGCCACGGCCCCGTTGGGGGTGGCCGGTGTGGCGGCTGCCCTGCTGCTGCTGGACCGCCCATTTGGATTTGTGGCCATGCTGGGCGTGATTGCCCTCATGGGCATGATCATGCGCAACTCGGTCATTCTGATCGACCAGATCGACAAAGAACGGGCCAAGGGCCTGGGCCTGGAGGACGCCATTGTCGAGGCCACCATGGGCCGTTTCCGCCCCATTGTGCTCACGGCGGCGGCAGCCATTTTGGCCATGATCCCCCTCCAGGGCTCGGTCTTTTGGGGCCCCATGGCGGTGGCGATCATGGGTGGGCTCATTGTGGCCACAGCCCTGACGCTGCTGTCCCTCCCCGCCCTGGTGGCGCTGGCCGGTCGATGGCGATGGGCCTTAGAGTGAATCCCATCGGGCCCCGCCGAGGGAAACCGCTGGGGTAAACACTAGGGTTGTCCCCGCCGTCCCGCCGAAGTCTTTTGGGTACACTCCTCCTTGTCCATGGCAGTCGGCTGTCGATTGGTTGGACCTTTCGAATTTTCCAAGGAGATGACATGAAGCATTCCCAGACCGAAGTGGCCGAGGTCAAAGCCACTGCCGAACAGGCTCAAGTCGGCCGTCGTAAGTTTTTTGGCAAGGCTGCAACGGCTGCTGTGGCAGCCCCCGTGGTTGCTGGCTTCCCCTCCATCGCTGTGGCCCAGTCGCCCATCGTCCTGAAGATTCAGGGCTCCTGGGGTCCGAACCAGATTTTCTCCGAGATGGCCCAGCAGTACGTCACCCGCGTCAACGAAATGGCCGGCGGCCGTCTGCGCATCGAGTACCTGCCCGCAGGTGCCGTGGTCAAGCCTTTTGAAATCATCGATGCCGTCAGCAAGGGCGTGCTCGATGGCGGCCACCACGTGTCCGCCTACTGGTACGGCAAGAACAAGAGTGCTGCGCTCTTTGGCACCAGCCCTGTGAGTGGCGCCACCCCTGAAATCGGCCTGACCTGGATTTACAAGGGCGGCGGCCAGGAGCTCTGGAACAAGCTCACCGCCAAGCTCGGCCTGAACGTGGTGGGATTCTTCTCCTTCCCCATGCCCTCTCAGCCCCTGGGCTGGTTCAAGAAGTCGCCCCCCAAGAAGGCTGCTGACCTGAAGGGCTTCAAATACCGCACCGTGGGTCTTGCCGCCGACATGCTCCAGGAAATGGGCATGGCCGTGGCGCAGTTGCCTGGTGGCGAGATTGTTCCCGCCATGCAGCGTGGTGTGATCGACGCCTTCGAGTTCAACAACCCCACGGAAGACATGCGCTTTGGTGCGCAAGATGTGGCCAAGTACTACTCCATGGGCTCGTACCACCAGGCTCAGGAGTTCTTCGAGATCATCTTCAACAAGGCCAAGTACGACGCACTGCCCGCTGATCTCAAGGCCATCCTGAAGTACGCGGCCGAGGCGGCCTCCCTGGCCTCCACCGCCCTGGCCCACGACCAGTACTCCAAAGACCTGCAGGAGCTCATCACCAAGCATAAGGTCCAGGTGTCTCGCACCACGACAGACATCTACAAGGGCCAGCTGGCTGCTTGGGACAAGGTCACGGCCAAGCTCGAGAAGGAAGTGGACATGTTCAAGGAGATCAACGACTCCGTGAAGGCCTGGTCTCGCCGGGTGGGCTTCTACCACTTCACCAACGAGGCCGATTACAAGCTGGCCTACCAGCACGTACAGAAGTTGAAGCTGCCGCGTTAATCTCACGCGGAATCGAAAAGAGCTGCTGCGGTTCAAACCCGGCAGCTCTTTTCTTTAGGAAGCCTCCCCCATTTCTAGGAATGCGTTCCCATGATCAAGTGGATCCAAGCGATTGACGCGCTGAACAAGTCGATTGGGCACAGTTTTGCCTGGTGTGTGCTGGTCCTTACGGCCAGCACATGCTTCGAGGTCTTCATGCGCTATGTGCTCACAGCCCCCACCGTCTGGGCCTTCGACATGAGCTACATGCTTTACGGGGCGCTCTTCATGATGTCCGGTGCCTATGCGATGTCTCGAGGCTCACATGTCCGAGGCGACTTCATCTATCGCAAATGGGCGCCGCGTACCCAGGCGAAGGTCGACCTCACGCTCTACATCATTTTCTTCTTCCCCGCCGTGTTTGCCATGGTGTTCACGGGGGCCCAGTACTCCTTCCAGTCGGCCAGCATCCTGGAGGCGAGCGTGAACAGCCCAGCGGGCATTCCGGTCTGGCCTCTGAAACTTGTGATCTTCGTGGCTGGTCTTACCTTGCTCATTGCGGGCATTGCAGAAGTCATGCGCTGCCTCATTTGTATTCGCACCGGCGCCTGGCTGCCTCGGGGTGGCGACGTCGAAGAACTTGAAGATGTCCTCATTCAACAACATGCTGAGAAAGCCCCATCATGAGTGATCCAATGGTGGCCCTGCTGATGCTGGGCCTGTTTATTTGCGTGATCTTTCTGGGCTTTCCAATCGCCTTCACGCTCATGGCCATGGGCATCGGCTTTGGTTACTACGCCTACTTCGTGGCTGACCAAGCCTTCTGGGACAACCGCATCTTCTACCTCTTCACGCAGAACACCTTCAGCGTGATGA
>CAZPRT010000127.1:0-3126 GCA_964589205.1 uncultured Bordetella sp.
CCACTGGAGAGTGACAAGCTTGGCCGCCTGAGCGTCAGCCTTGCGGGACTGCTTGAGCGAGACCGCGCGGTCTTTTCATTTGCAAGGGCACGTGGCATTCCGATTGCTGTGGCCATGGCCGGTGGCTACTCCGACCCCATCGAGCTCACGGTCCAGGCCCATCGGCAGACATTTGAGGCCGCCATTCAAGCCTACTGCACGACCTGACATGGGCCACCTGAACATTCAGTACATCGACTGGCCCACCGCGCTGAGAGACCTGGCGGTCGATCCCGTCATGCAACGACTCATCGCTGCGGTGGGGGATCAGCGACCCCAAGGCCGGGGAGACTCATTCACCACACTGGCGCGGTCGATTGTCGGTCAACAGATTTCAACCAAGGCGGCCGACGCCATCTGGAGCCGCCTGCTCGCCCTCATCGAATCACCGATGCAAGCCCCCGTTCAACCCCATCAAATTTTGGCGCGGTCCCAGCAGCTGAGCGATGCTGGGCTCTCGTCGCGAAAGGCCGAATACCTGCTGGGCATTGCGCGCTGGTTTCATGAGAATCCGGGCCTTGATCAAGCCCTTGAAAGCGCCACGGATGACGAGGTGATTGCACAACTCACCCAACAGCGGGGCGTGGGCCGCTGGACAGCCGAAATGTTCCTCATTTTCAACCTGATGCGCTCGGATGTCTTTCCCGCCGACGACCTCGGTGTGATCAAGGCACTGGAAACGCTCTATCCGCACGCCTTTGATGCCCCGGGTCGGGCCGAACCACACCCGATTCGAGCTGGAACCACCGCCATGCGGGCCCGCGTGCGGGCTTTCTCGGCGCGGTGGGCACCGCATCGCTCGGCGGCCACTTGGCTGCTCTGGCGCAGCCAAGACCCCACAGTCGCCAACCAACTGGCCATGTCAAAGCCATGACCAAACGCGACCACCCAGGCAACAAAAGCTTCCTGCCAAGCAAGCTCTGCAGCGCGTGCGGACGCGCGATGACCTGGCGAAAGTCTTGGGCCAAGAACTGGGATGAGGTGAAGTACTGCTCAGATGCCTGTCGCAAACTGGGCAAGCGAAACAGGCCTTCGGTGGCTGGTTGATCGCGACTCCTTACAATGTGGCGATGAATCCAAACTGCGCCTGCGGCCCTACATGATTGGCGACTGGAGCCCACTGGCCGAGGCCATCCAGTTGGCCATCGCGCCTGTTTTCCTCCTGACCGGCGTGGCCGGTATGCTCAATGCACTCGGCGTTCGGCTGGCACGCGTGATTGACCGGGCACGTGCCTTGGAGGCCAAGCTTGCGCAGCTCGATGGCGCAGATGCCAGGACCAAGCTCGAGGATGAGATCGAATCCCTTGCCACGAGAGGCCGAATCATCAATTGGTCAACGGCCCTGATGGTGATCTGCGCCCTGCTCATCGGGCTCACCGTCATCGAGCTTTTCTACTCAGCCGGCATTACCGGCCGCCTGCAGCTCTCCAGTTGGGTATCCATCACATTTTTGTCTGGCCTGGTCTGCTTTATCCTGGCCTGTGTGCTGTACCTTGCGGAGATCCTTGTGGCATCTCGAAGCGTTCGAATTGGCGTCAGCCGCTAGCCTGCCCCGGCTTTGGATTGGGCTGTTCACGCTTGCTTTCGTGGCTGGGCAGGCCTGGGCGACCCCTTGGGAGATTCGCGGACAGGTCGTGGGCATCGCCGATGGCGACTCCATCACAGTACTCACCGCCGACAAGAAGCAATACAAGGTGCGCCTCGCGGGCATCGACGCTCCCGAACAGTCACAGCCTTTCGGACAACGCAGCAAGCAGTCCCTGTCCGACCTTGTTTTTCGAAAAGAGGTGCGTGTCGAGGTGCACGCCAAGGACCGCTACACGCGACAGGTGGGCATCGTGTACGAGGGCAGCATCAACATCAATCAGCAGCAGGTGGCACGCGGCCTGGCCTGGGCTTACCGTCAATACCTTGGGAACCTTCCGAAGCCCTTTGCAAAGACGCTTCTAGACTCGGAGGCGCAGGCGAGGTCAGACAAGCGGGGGTTGTGGGTCGACAAGAACCCAACGCCGCCGTGGCAGTGGCGGCGACAGAAGCGAAACGAATCGAGGTGATGATGGACACAACGCATTCCAACGGTGGCAGCAGGGTTATCCTCGCCCTCGCAGGCCTCTTCGGGGCCACTGGCGTTGTGGCGGGAGCCTTCTCTGCCCACGGATTGTCGGCCTTGGTAGAGCCCCGCCTGGTGGAGATCTTCCAGACCGGTGCGCAGTACCATCTCATTCATGCGGTGGCATTGCTGGCGCTGGCCAGCCGAACGGGTCCCTGGGCAACCCTCTCCGCCCTGGCCTTCACAGTGGGCATTCTTGGCTTCAGCGGGAGCCTCTATCTTCGGGTCCTGACCGACATTGCAGGTTTTGGGGCCATCACCCCTTGGGGTGGTCTGGCGTTCATTCTTGGGTGGCTGGCACTGATTCTGGCCGCCTGGCGGCAGCGCTAAGACATAGAGATAAACCTCAGGTTGACCCCTCCAGGGCCCGGCGCTATAACGAGGCATGGGCTCGAGCCTGAAGAAACAGACCACCAAACCGTCGCCAGAGCCCGTTCCTGGCGCGTGCTCGCGCGCAGTCGCCGGGGGATTAACGCCCCATCAGCGCAAAAGCCTGCTCGCATTCATCGAGGGAACCGTGGTGCCCAAACTCCTCAGCGCCTCAAATGACAAACGCAGCCGCCATGATCGGAGTTGAAAGCCTCTGAGAAGGGGTCTATAACTCAATCAAGGCCAAGGTGTTGGGGGACACATGCTGAAAAGAAGCACGTCCAGTTGCGACGCATCACTGTCAAGAATCATCGAGGACGAAATCCTCCCTCGGCTCCTTGGTGCGCACCCCACCCTTTCGAATGGCCATGGGGTCGAGGCGCGTCGATCCGGCCATGCATTTGACGCCACCGACATCGTGGCTTTTGCCAACGCTTGTATCGACGAGAGCCCTGCCGCCGCGCAGGCCATCATCGATCGGTCGCTACAGGAGGGTGCACAAACAACCGATCTTTTTATCCATCTCATCACGCCCACAGCCCGGTACCTGGGGGAACTCTGGGAGCGAGATCTGTCGGACTTTGCCAATGTAACCATTGGCCTGGCAA
>CAZPRT010000128.1:0-3102 GCA_964589205.1 uncultured Bordetella sp.
TCGCCACATCCTCATCTTCAAGAGAGGGCTTCGCGACATTGATGCGATTCTGGCCGAGTTCCCACTCATCGCCGACCACCCTGGCCTGATCGTGCTGGGAGACCGGCGCAACATGAGCCTGAGCGCACTGCGACACCATCTCGCCAAGCCTCTGCTGCGGCGCAGCCAGCGGTTTGGCCTGCCGGCAAAACGACTCAAAATGCTGCGAGCCCTCTCGCGGCTTCGCTAGCCAGTCTTCATCAAGGCTTCGTAGACGTCTGGCACCCAGCGCTGCTCATCGATGGGCGGGCGCCTTGCGCGACGACTGGATGCCTCCAGCTTGGGCAGCCGAATGCGGCCCTTGCGCACCGCTTGGTATGGGATTTGGCCCAGCAAGTGTGCGATGCAGTTGAGGCGCGCGCGCGCTTTCTCATCAGCGGCCACCCCGTGCCACGGCGCCTCAGGGATGTCGGTGTGCCGGAACATGTCGTCCTTGGCCTCTGAGTATTCCGCCCATCGACGGCGAGAGACAAAGTCGATGGGGCTTAACTTCCATTGCTTCAATGGGTTTCGGGCGCGTTCCTGAAAGCGAGCCTCTTGAACCGGTTGGCTTACAGAGAACCAATACTTCACCAAATGAATGCCGGAGCGAACGAGCATGCGCTCGAACTCAGGGCAGGAGCGCATAAACTCGGCCAACTCCTGCTGCGTGCAAAAGCCCATCACGCGTTCCACTCCAGCGCGGTTGTACCAAGAGCGGTCGAACAGGACGATCTCGCCCGGCGACGGCAGGTGTGCCACATAACGCTGGAAATACCACTGGCCACGCTCGCGCTCCGACGGCTTTGACAGGGCTGCCACCCTGCAGACACGTGGGTTGAGCACCTCGGTGATGCGCTTGATGGCGCCGCCCTTGCCAGCGGCATCTCGCCCCTCAAAGACCACCACCACCCGTGCCCCAGTGGCCACGACCCACTGTTGCAGCTTCACGAGCTCGACCTGAAGATGCTCGAGGGCCTGGGCATATACTTCTTTTTTCTTCATGGCGTCTCCTTTTTTGGAGGCCAGTTTAACGTCACCAGACCGACAAGCCCATGCCAAAACTCGTCGTCTTCGATGCCTACGGAACGCTGCTGGATGTCTTTTCGGTCACCACGGTGGCGGAGACCGCCTACCCGGGGCAAGGCCAGGCCATCGCCGCTGGCTGGCGAGACAAACAGATCGAGTACAGCCGCCTGGTGGCACTCTCCGACCCAGACCCCATACATGGCAGTCGCCACTACATGCCTTTCTCGGAGATCACGGCCGCAGCGCTGCGCTACACGCTCGATCGACTCCAGCTCGACCACCATGCCCTGCCAAGGCTACTGGAGGCCTACCTGCAGCTCGAGCCGTTCCCAGATGCCAAGCCGGTTCTGGCGAGGCTCAATGCCGCGGGCATGCGAACCGCTGTGCTCTCGAATGGCGATCCCACCACGCTGGCCAAGGTGCTCGAGCATGCAGAACTTCTGCCTCACTTCGATCGGCTGATCTCGGTCGAAGAGGCCCGCACCTTCAAGACATCACCCACCGCCTATGGGCTGGTCACACGCCATTTCCCCGAACCGCAAACGCCGATCACCTTCGTCTCGAGCAACGGATGGGACATCCTCGGAGCAGGCTGGTTTGGCTTTCAAACCTTCTGGCTCAATCGGGCAGGCCTGCCACGTGAGGCCATCGGACCCGCGCCAGATCATGTGGGTGGTAGCCTGCACGACCTCCTTCCACTCCTTGGAATCCACCTCACCAACCATTGACATGTCTGAACAGGCCTCCATCGCTCCACTGCTCCCAACACTCAAATGGCTCGGCTACGGCGGGCTCATTCCATTCTTTGTGCTCTCGCTCCTGAGCCTCCTGAGTGGTGGTGATGTGCAGGCCTTTGCCACCACCGCGCTGACGCTCTATGGCATTTCCATCGTGACCTTCGTGGGCGCAGTGTCTTGGGGAATGGCCCTGGCCAGCACCGCTGTGCTGCTCGCAGCCCGCAAGCGGCTTTTAATTTGGAGCGTGGCACCCTCGCTGGTGGCCGTCTCGCTGTGGTTCCTGCCAGACACGGCGCCGCTCGGGGCGCTCGCGGTGCTCGCGATTCTCAGCTACCGGATGGACCAATTCCACGGCCGTGCCCTGGGCTGGCCGCCAGCCTGGATACGGCTTCGCCTGCACCTCACGATTGGGGTCTGCCTGTGTCTGCTGCCACCGTTTCTCATTCTGTAGGCCAAACCCCGGTGGCAGGCGCACCGTCCATCACGGCAGGCAGCCCTTGGCTGCAGACATTTGAAGCGACCCTTCTCAAGCTGGCATGCGGGGCGCCACTAGCCGACCTGCTGAGTGCCTTCAATGCGAGGGCGCAACACCATGGGCTGTGCACAGGAGGCGGCAGACCGCTGCAATTTGTTCAGGCGGCGATGCAGCCGGCCAGCATCGACTATGAATCTTGGATTGCACAGACCGGCTGTGTGCCCACGCGTGACAACCTCCACGATCGCTTCAACGCCCTGATCTGGCTTCACGCGCCCATGTCGAAGGCGCACCTCAATGGTGTGCAGGCGGCGCGCATTAGGGCGGAGGGCCTCGCCCGCGGACCCATTCGGGATGCGCTCACGCTCATGGACGAAAATCTCATGGTGATCGCCCACACATCGGGCCCAGACCCCCGCGACGCAGATGGCTGGTCCTCGCTCTTCGTGGATCACCAGCAACTCTGGTTCACCGACTGGCACCCCATGCCGTTTGGGCATGCACTCCTCGAGAAACTGGCGCAGCCATTCAAGGCCATCGCGGCACACAGCCTGGTCGTTCGGGTTGACGAGCCAACCTGGGCCACTGTGGACCGGGCACTCCTCGAGCAACTCGAGCAGGCGCAAATGCATGGGGGTCCGCGAACACAACAGCTCTGGCCCGTGCCGGTCATGGGCATTCCTGGGTGGAGCCCTGCGCAGGCGCAGGGCAACTTTTACAGTGATGCGTCCGTGTTCCGGCCCTCGGTGTCCCAGGCGGGGGTGGGCCGGACGAGGCGTGGAAGCCTGGGGGCCAATTTGGTCGCCGGGGCATCCGTCGATACCATGTCGCCATGAAATACAT
>CAZPRT010000129.1:0-3066 GCA_964589205.1 uncultured Bordetella sp.
TCGGGCGCCTTCGGCGCGTGATCCAAATGGAGGCCGAGGCCATTGCAGGCCTGGCAGCACAGTTGACACCCGCGGCGGCCCAGGCCGTGGACTGGATCGTGAGACTCGAAGGCCGCCTGGTGGTCACCGGCATGGGCAAGAGTGGCCACGTGGCCCGCAAGCTTGCCGCCACCTTTGCCTCCACTGGAACACCAGCCTTCTTTGTCCACCCGGCAGAGGCTCAGCATGGCGACCTGGGCATGGTGCAGGCCCAAGACCTCGTGCTCGCCCTCTCCTACTCGGGCGAGACGGACGAGCTTCGATTCATTGCCCCACACCTTCGGCGCATGGGTGCCCGACTCATTGCCATCACGGGCCACGCACAGTCGACCCTGGCCCAGCTCGCCGACATTCATTTGTTGGCCGCTGTTTCAGAGGAGGCCTGCCCTCACAACCTGGCACCCACATCGAGCACCACCGCAGCACTGGTGCTGGGCGATGCGCTCGCGGTGGCGGTGCTGGAGCGCCGAAACTTCGGCCCCGACGACTTCGCACGCTCGCACCCCGGCGGAAGCCTTGGTCGTCGGCTGCTGGTGCGGGTGGCCGATGTCATGCGAACCGGCGACCGTCTGCCTGCGGTGCGAAGCAGCATGCGACTGACCGATGCCTTGGCCGAGATGAGTGCCAAACGCATGGGCATGACCTGCGTGGTGGACGACCAGAACAAGCTGCTCGGACTCTTCACCGATGGCGACCTGCGTCGCCTGTTGGGCGAGGGTCGGCTGAGCCCAGACCAGCCCGTGTCACAGGCCATGACCCCGGGCGGACGAACCATCTCGGCCGATGCCCTGGCCACCGAGGCAGCCCACCTAATGGACACCAGCCGAATCAATCACCTGCTGGTGGTCAACGAGGCAGGCCAGTTGATGGGCGCCGTCGGTCTGCACGACCTGCTTGAGGCGAAGATCCTCTGATGTCCGGCCGCAGCCCGCGTCGAGACCCCGCAGCGGCCGCCCGTGCGCTGGCCTTCATGTTCTTTGATGTCGACGGCGTGATGACCGATGGTGGCCTTTATTACGATGCGGCGGGCGAGGCCCTCAAGCGTTTTCACGTGCTCGATGGGCACGGCCTGAAGGCACTGCAGGCGGCTGGCGTGGGGGTGGGCATTCTGAGTGGCCGCAGCCACCCCTCGGTGCTTCACCGGGCACGCGAATTGGGCATCACACAGGTGCTGCTCGGCTGTGACGACAAGCGCGCGGCCTTCCACCAATGGCTCGCCACCAGTGGCCTGTCGGCCGACGCCTGCGGCCACATGGGAGATGACCTTGCAGACCTGCCGGTGATGGCAGAGGTGGGCCTGGCTGCCAGCGTCTGCAGTGGCCATGCAGATGTCCTGGCCCAGGCCGACTGGGTCTCCACCCGACCGGGCGGCGAGGGAGCCGTGCGCGAACTCTGCGACTTCATTCTGAGGGCCCGCGCGCCATGAACCGCTGGTCCGACCGCATCGGCACCCTGCTCTCGGTGGTTCTTCTGGGGGCGCTGGCCGCGGCCTCCTACCTGCTCTCGGAGTGGGCCCTGCAGCCGGACTGGCAGAAGGCGTCTGCCTCCCGAACGGGCCCCACGGCCTATGTGTATGGGGCCACCATCGTGCGCAGCAATTCAGAAGGCTTCCCAGCCCAACGCATTCAGACCCCAGAGATCGAGCAACTGGCCGATGGGCAGTCCTTCTTTACCGAGCCGGTCGTGGTGACCTTGCGGCCTGATCGGCCACCCATCATGGCCACGGCCTTGCGCGGCGAGGTGAGTTCAGACCAGTCGGTGGTGACCTTAAAAAAGACCGTGGTGGTGACCCGCCAAGCCTATGAGACCGACCCCGCGGTTCGGGTCGAGACCGAGAGCCTGACCTTCCTGGTCAATGAAGACCTGGCCCGAACGGCAGACCCTGTGATGATCTACCGCGGCGCCTCAACCCTGTATGGTGTGGGCATGACCTTGAATCAGAAAACAGATCAGGTGACGATTCTGGCTGACAGCAGAATGGTGTTGCCCAAACAGAAATGAGCTTGCCCATGCGAGATGGCCTCGTTCTCTCTCAATTCATGGTGGCCCTCATGATGGTGGGTGGCCTTGTGCCCACGGCGCAGGCCGCCAAGGCTGACCGAGATGCCCCCACCAAGATCGATGCTGACCGCCTCGACCACGACGAACAAAAGCTTGTCACGGTCTTCACCGGCAACGTGGTGCTCACCAAGGGGAGCCTGGTGCTGCGCGGCGATCGGCTCGAACTGCGGCAGCAGCCCGACGGCACCTCCCAGGGCGTGGTCACGGGCCAGCCGGCCCGCTTCCGTCAGAAACGAGAGGGGGTCGACGAATGGATGGTGGGGGAGAGCCTGCGCATCGATTACGACAGCAAGACCGAGATCGCGATTCTCTCTGAACAGGCTGTCATGCGACGCCTGGCAGGCGAGTCGGCCATGGACCAGGTCGCCGGCGATCGCGTGGTCTACAACAATGTCACCGAGGTCTATGGGGTGGAGGTCAAGCCTGGCCAGACCCGCGCCCGCATGACACTCATGCCCAGGCCCGCCCAGCCCGTCGAATGACCGCAGCCGGCACCAGCGCCTCCCCGATCAGCACGCTTCAGGTCAGCAAGCTGCGAAAGGGCTACCAAGGTCGACTGGTGGTGAAGGAAGTGTCGATGTCGGTCTCCAGTGGAGAGGTCACTGGGCTGCTCGGCCCCAACGGGGCGGGCAAGACCACCTGCTTTTACATGATCGTGGGCCTGGTGCCCGCCGATGCGGGCTCGATCGTGCTCGATGGCCAAGACCTGACACACCAGCCCATTCACCGACGGGCCCGTGCCGGGCTCTCCTACCTTCCCCAGGAGGCCTCGGTCTTTCGTCGGCTGAGCGTGTCGGACAACATTCGGGCGGTGCTCGAACTGCAGGTCGATGGGAATGGCCAGCCCTTGGCCTCCAAAGAGATCGAGACACGCCTGCAGGCCCTGCTGGAGGAACTCCAGATCAGCAGCACCGCTCAGAGCATGGGCCAGGCCTTGTCAGGCGGTGAGCGCCGTCGGGTGGAGAT
>CAZPRT010000130.1:0-3047 GCA_964589205.1 uncultured Bordetella sp.
ACGATGTCCGCAGTCGCGGCAGCCTCCTTGGGTGTGGTTGCTGTGGAACCACCGAACTCGGCTGCCCATGCCTTGGCCTTCTCGGCCGAGCGGTTGTAGACGGTGACCTCGTGCCCCGCCTTGGCCAGATGACCCGCCATGGGAAAGCCCATGACGCCAAGGCCGATGAACGCAATGCGTGCAGGCGGGCAGGGGGAATAACGCTTCGCTTGGATGCTGGGCATGATTGAAGGTCCTTTCATTTGAGGCGGTTTTCGGGACCTATTCTGACAAAATAAGGTGCCATGTCGACGCCGGTTCCGCCAACCACCTCCCCGATTCAGCCGCCCTTGGTCTGGCTGAATGGCCGTGCCTTTGGCATCGTGTTGGGCCTTCACGGTGCTGCCTTGTTTTGGGTCTGGATGGAGATCGGTCAGGTGGATCTTCAGGTCTCGAGTGCCCGGCCCATGATGGCCAGCATCATTGCGCCCCAACAAGAGGCCGCCGTTAAGCCGGCACCACCTGCCGCCAAGCGGCTCGAGCCTCAGCAGACCAAACGCATCGTGGCAGCCGAGTCGAATCGACCTTCCCCCTCGGAGGCCGCCCAAGAGAAGGACCAGCCGCGTGAGCAGTCAGCTCCAGCAGTGGATGTCGAGCACAAAGACCAGCCCAAGGAGGCGACCGCGTCGGCAGAGGTTGTTCAGCCGCGGTTTGATGCAGACTATCTCAACAATCCCAAGCCCGGTTACCCCATGATGTCGAAGCGTTTGGGTGAAGAAGGGCAGGTACTCTTGCGTGTGTTGGTGAGCAGTCAGGGCAGCGCCGAGCAGGTGCAGTTGCTTCGTAGCAGCGGCTTTTCAAGGCTCGACGAGGCGGCAACAGAGGCGGTGGCCAGGTGGCGTTTTGTTCCAGCCAAGGTGGGCAGTGTGGCCACCGCGGCATGGGTTCAGGTTCCAGTTTCATTTCAGTTGCGGAGATAGCGCATGTCAACCACTCAGGCCATGGGCCTTGGTCACTTCCTAGAGCAGACCGATGCCGTGGGCATGACGCTCTTCATTATTCTCCTGGCCATGTCGGTGGCGAGTTGGACGGTGATCGTGAGCAAGATTCTGCGGGCCCGAAAGGCTGCGCAAACCGGTGCAGAATTTGTTGCTCGTTTCCAAAACTCTAGCTCGATCGACGACCTCCAGGCCCTCATTGCAGACCATCCCGATGCCCGCTCCCAGATCGCTGCCCATGCGCTCTCGGCGGCTGCCTACAGTCGCATTGCGCCAGGATCGGGACTGATTGATTCGGAAAGCCCGAGTGAGCTGGTCAGCCGTGCTCTGCAGCAAGCCATCGATGAGGAGGCGGCACGGCAAGAGTACGGGCAGACGCTCCTGGCCTCGGTGGCCTCGAGCGCGCCTTTTGTGGGGCTCTTCGGAACGGTCTGGGGCATCTACCACGCGCTCATCAGCATTGGCATGAGTGGGCAGAGTTCGCTCGACCAAGTGGCCGGCCCCGTTGGAGAGGCGCTCATCATGACGGCCCTTGGGCTGGCCGTGGCGATTCCTGCGGCATTGGCCTACAACGCATTTCAGCGACAGGCACGGCTCTACAGTGGACAGCTTGAGCGGTTTTCACACGACTTGTTTGTTCTGATCTCCACAGGGAGCAAGCCTCGATAATGGCCTTTCACATCTCGTCAAAGACTGGGCGCAACCAGCCCAACCCCGAGATCAACATGGTGCCGCTCATCGATGTGATGCTGGTGCTCGTGATCATCTTCATGGTCACCGCGCCGCTGATGACCCATGCGGTGAAGGTCGATCTCCCCAAGGCCAACAGCCAGCGCAATGAGGTCAAGCCAGAGACCATCTCTGTCTCGATCGATGCCAAGGGCGACCTCTACTGGAACAAAGAGAAGCTCAGTTGGACCGACCTGCCGGCAAGAATGCAGACTGCATCGACTGCGAACCCCCAGCCCGAGTTGCACATTCGGGCCGATGAGAACACGGCCTACAAGAGGGTGGCCGAACTCATGAGCGAGGCTTCCAAGGTGGGGCTCACTCGAATAGGGTTTGTAACGGATCCGAAGTAGAGGATCCGTCGCGTATGGAACCAGTTCGTCGTACCTTGGTGGTCATTCTTGGTGATCAGTTGGACGAGACCGCCCCGGTGCTCGCCTCGCTCGATCCGCAGCGTGATGTGGTCTGGATGGCGGAGGTCATGGAGGAGTCCACCCACGTCTGGTGCTCCAAGCAGCGTGTGGCGCTTTTTCTCTCCGCCATGAGGCATTTCGCCCAAACACTCCGCAGCAAGGGCCTGACGGTGTCCTACCGACAGATTGATGATCCCGACAACCGGCAGTCGCTCGCGGCAGAACTCGAGGCGTCCATCGCGGCACACAAACCCGATCAGGTGGTCATGACCGCGCCGGGTGACTGGCGAGTCTTGGCATCGATCCGGTCGGTCTGCCAGGCCAGGGGTGTGCCCCTGCAGATTCATGAGGATGCACATTTCTTCTCGACTGTGGCCGACTTTCGAGCCCATGCCAAAGGGCGCAAGCAACTTCGCCTGGAGTACTGGTACCGCGAGTGTCGGCAGCGGCACCGAATTTTGATGGATGGAGATGAGCCCGCCGGCGGGAAATGGAACTTCGACCATGAGAACCGGGCGTCCTTCCCGAAGTCGGGGCCGCCGGAGCGGCGACCCCCGCTGCGATTCGAGCCAGACGAGGTCACTTGCGGCGTGATTGCGTGGGTCAATGCCGCGTTGGGGAGCCATCCCGGCACGGTGGCACCCAGCGCACAAGGGTTTGGATGGCCAGTGACCAGGCAAGAGGCGCTGGAACTCTTGTCAGATTTCATTGCGCATCGGCTGCCGCAGTTTGGCCTCTATCAAGACGCCATGTGGACCGACGAGCCTTGGCTTTTCCACTCCCATATTGCCAGTGCCCTGAATCTCAAGCTTCTCTCCGCACGGGAGGTGGTCTCGGCCGTGGAGCAGGCCTGGCGCAGGGGAGAGGTTCCGATTGAGTCGGCCGAAGGCTTTATTCGTCAGGTCTTGGGCTGGCGCGAGTATGTCCG
>CAZPRT010000131.1:0-2882 GCA_964589205.1 uncultured Bordetella sp.
CAGCGCCCGCCGGGTTTAAGCGGCGAGAGCGAAACGCTCGTCGTTGGCGTTTATTAATGTCCGAATGGATTTACGAGGGAATCGGTCCTCGGTATGCCCTGCGCTCCTTCACTGCCCACGTCGAAACCAGGTCGGCCCCAATTTCAATGCGAGGACGAAGTATTGAGCGAACCCTCTTCGGACGCAAGCCTTTTCAGCATGATTTTTCGGCGGCCGCGCCCAGGGGTGGTACCACTCGTGGTGTGTTGCACAATGAGGCCGTCCACTCCCCATTCACCGACCAGGAGCACCGCATGCCCAGCTTGTTCGATTCCCTTGCCTTGTCCGACCTGAGTCTGCCCAACCGCATGGTCATGGCCCCGCTCACCCGCAGCCGCGCGGGTGCGGGCAATGTGCCCACGCCCCTGATGGCCACCTATTACGCACAGCGTGCCACCGCGGGTTTAATCATCGCCGAGGCCACCCAGGTCTGCCCGGAGGGACAGGGCTACATCTCCACGCCAGGCATTCACTCGGCCGAGCAGGTGGAGGGCTGGAAGTTGGTGACCGATGCCGTGCATGCCGCGGGCGGCCGCATCTGTCTTCAGCTCTGGCATGTGGGCCGCATTTCGCATACGAGCTTTCAGCCGGGAGGTGCGGCACCGGTGGCGCCCTCGGCCATTGCGGCCGACATGAAGGCCTACACGACCGAGGGTTTCGTGCCTTGCTCGACGCCACGGGCTCTGGAGACCAACGAATTACCCGGGCTGGTCGAGGCCTACCGACAGGCCGCAGTTCATGCCAAGGCCGCGGGCTTTGACATGGTGGAGGTGCATGCGGCCAACGGCTATCTCATTGATCAATTCCTGCGGGACAAGACCAACCACCGCACGGATGCCTATGGTGGTGCCGTGGAGAACCGCGCACGCCTGCTGCTGGAGGTGGTCGATGCAGTGGCCTCGGTCTACCCCGCAGGCCGTGTGGGCTGCCGCATCTCGCCGGTCTCGGGCTTCAATGACATCGATGATTCCAACCCACAGCCGCTCTTCGCCCATGTGGCCCAAGCCTTGGGTGGCCGAGGCCTGGGCTATCTGCACATCATTGAAGGGCAGACGGGCGGCCCGCGTGATGCCGACCAGCGGGTGGACTTTGCCGGCCTGCGGCGCAGCTTCAAGCAGGCGGGGGGGCTGTGCACGGTCGTGAACAACGGCTACACCAAGGCCATGGCCGAGGCGGCCGTGTCCTCTGGAGATGCAGACCTGGTGGCCTTTGGTGTGCCCTTTTTGGCCAACCCCGATCTGGTGGCCCGCTTCAAGGTCGATGCACCCCTGAATGCACCCGATGCCTCCACCTTTTACGGGGGCGGTGAGAAGGGCTACACGGATTACCCCAGCATGGCCCGCTGAGCACCCTCCGGGTGGGTTTTGAACGGGCCACATCGGCTGATGTGCCCGTTATTTCCGCATTTGAGCGGTTTGAGCCCCCCGCACGCAGGGGGGTAGGGCTGCAGGCGTCAGGCGCTCAAAACGGGTAAAATCGAGGGATTTCAAGAGGCCTCATGGACTCCTTCGCCAAAGAAACCCTTCCCGTCAGCCTCGAGCAGGAGATGCGCCGCTCCTACCTCGATTACGCCATGAGCGTGATCGTGGGCCGCGCCCTGCCAGATGTCCGCGATGGCTTAAAGCCCGTGCACCGCCGGGTGCTCTTTGCCATGCACGAGCTCAACAACGACTGGAATCGGGCCTATAAGAAGTCGGCCCGTATCGTCGGTGACGTGATCGGTAAGTACCACCCCCACGGCGACTCGGCCGTTTACGACACGATTGTTCGCATGGCCCAGCACTTCTCGCTGCGCTACATGCTGGTCGATGGCCAGGGCAACTTCGGCTCGGTCGATGGCGACAACGCCGCCGCCATGCGCTACACGGAGATCCGTCTGGCCAAGCTGGCCCACGAACTCCTGGAGGACCTCGACAAGGACACCGTCGACTTCGGCCCGAACTACGACGGCTCTGAGAAAGAGCCGCTCATCATGCCGGCCCGCATTCCGAACCTGCTCATCAATGGTTCCTCGGGCATTGCGGTGGGCATGGCCACGAACATCCCGCCCCACAACCTCACCGAGGTCGTGGCCGGCTGCCTGCATTTGCTCGAGAACCCCGAGGCCACGGTCGATGACCTCATGGGCTTCATCCCCGCGCCAGACTTCCCCACGGCCGGCATCATCTATGGCGTCGAGGGTGTGCGCCAGGGGTACCGCACCGGCCGCGGCCGCTGTGTCATGCGGGCGAAGGTGCACTTTGAAGACATGGACAAGGGCTCGCGCCAGTCGATCATCGTCGATGAGCTGCCCTATCAGGTGAACAAGCGCTCGCTGCTCGAGCGCATTGCGGAGCTGGTCAACGAGAAGCGCCTGGAGGGCATCTCCGACATCCGCGATGAGTCAGACAAATCGGGCATGCGGGTGGTGATCGAGCTCAAGCGCGGCGAACTGCCCGAGGTGGTGCTCAACAACCTCTACAAGAACACCCAGCTCCAAGACAGCTTCGGCATGAACATGGTGGCCCTGGTCGACGGCCAGCCGCGCACCCTCAATTTGAAGCAGATGCTCGAGTGCTTCCTCTCGCACCGTCGCGAGGTGGTGACACGGCGCACGGTCTTCGAACTTCGCAAGGCCCGCGACCGCGGCCATGTGCTGGAGGGCCTGGCCGTGGCGGTGTCGAACATGGACGAGATGATTGCCCTCATCAAGGCCTCGCCCACGCCGGTGGAAGCCCGAGAGGGCCTGATGGGCCGGGCCTGGAAGGCCGACCTGGTTCGCGAACTCCTGGCCCGTGCTACCGAGACCACCGTGGCCGAAGCCTTCAAGCCGGATGGCCTGTCGGCGGCCTATGGTGCCCAGG
>CAZPRT010000132.1:0-2836 GCA_964589205.1 uncultured Bordetella sp.
GCGCGGCCGGGGCTGGCGCGGCCGGGGCTGGCGCGTTCTGGGCCAGGGCGCTTTGGGCCAGCAGGGCCCCACCGACCAGAACCAAGGCCAGCAACCGAACCGTCCCGCGAGATGCAAATTTCATCTTCATGCTGTGGAATCGGATGCAATCAGCCGGGGTTGAGTGCTTTAAGATCAGGCCATGCGCACATTGTCTGCTTATCTCGCTGCTCTGGCCCTCGCGGTGTTATCCATCACCACACTCATGCCATGGTCTTCGGCCCAGGCCCAGGCCCCCGCGGCGGACAACGACCCGAACCGCCCCTTCAATGCCCAGCTTCAGGCAGGCCTCTCGGCCCTGGAGCGCAAGCACTATTCCACGGCGCTCCGGTCCTGGGGGCCGCTGGCCAATTCCGGTGAGCCCCGGGCCCAGAACAACATGGGCATCATGTACGAGCGCGGCTGGGGGGTCACCCAGAGCTACACCGAGGCCATGTCCTGGTACCGCAAGGCGGCCGATCAATCCCTGCCCGAGGCCCAGTACAACCTGGGCACGCTCTATCACAATGGCTATGGCACCGAGGTGAACAACAGCCAGGCCGTCTTCTGGTTCAAGAAGGCTGCAGACCAGAACCTGCCCGACGCCATGTACATGATGGGCCTGCACCTCTATGAGGGAAAAGGCATTCGGCAGGACAAAATGGCTGCCAAGTTCCAGTTCCTGAAGGCAGCCCGCCGCGGCAATGTGAATGCCCAGTTCATGGCGGGCTACACCTTCATGGATGAGGCCGCCGGCAAGCCAGACCTGGTCGCAGCCCATGCCTGGGCCACCGTGTCTCAACTCAACGGCTATGAGGGCGCGGTCGAGATTCTCAACTTCACGCAGTTCAAGTTGAAGAGAAGCGAGATCGACACGGCGCTCAATTGGGCCCGCCGCTGCAGAACCTCCGGCTACCGGGAGTGCCCGGGGAACTAGCCTCTGGACTCCTGTGAAGGGTTCACCACCTTGAGCCCCTCAATGTCTTCAAAGTCTTTGTCATTCAGTGTGATCAGCGCGAGGTTGTGCTGAGTCGCACAGGCAGCAATATTGGCGTCTGCCAATGAAATGGGCTTTCCAGCGCGCTCCCGAGCGGCCCGGATATGGGCTGTGAGATGTGCCGTGCTGGCATCGATGGGCAGGCACCTTGGACCGTAGGCATTCTGGAACAAGTCGATCACGCTGGCCTGAAGAATTTTGCGTGGGCGGCCCTCCGGGAGGCGCAACACCCCAAACATCATCTCTGAGATCGAGACACAGCACACCCACTGTGTCTCAAGGGCGGTGCTGTCGAGAAATCGCAGCACCGCGGGATTGGGCTGGGGCCGCAGCGACTCGGAGAGCACATTGGTGTCGAGCAGCAGCATGAGCGTCTACTCAAAAGAGGGGATGCGATGGTCCGAGGATGGGCCGGCGTCTCGGTTCGCCCAATCGATCTCCATTGAATTCTTTGCATACAACCCGGCAATGTCATGGTGAGCCCGAAATTGGGTGGCCCATCCAAGTGTGTGGGAGGGGCTGGCCGAAACGGCTTCTCTCAGAATGATTCTTGCTTCTTCCTCCATCGAATGGCCGCGAAGGGCGGCCCGCCGTCGCAAGGCTTCTTTGGTTTGAGAGGGAATTTTTCGAATGATGAGGGATTCCATGGGGGGTACCTAACATTGATATCATTGATATCTTATGGGACATGCCTCCCATGATCAATCCCCTGCATGGCCGATTCTTGCCGGACAATCCTTGCCGTCGGAAAGCCGTCGCCGCTTTTTGGCATAACGGTTGCTTAATCCTCACCGAACCATTCCCAAAGGGGTGTTGCGGTGAGCGAAAACGACAACCAAGCATGCAATGCACTCTGGCTAGACCCATACCAGCCAGCCGGTGAGACCGAGCGCGCGCGCCTTGCGGCTGCGGGCTTGAGCCTGCTGCCCGTGCGCACCCTCGAAGACCTGCGCCATGCCTTAAAGACCGCCAAGACAGTGGTCGTGCGCCTGATGGACTCCACCGAACTGCTCACCGAGGTGCGCCGGCTCGTGGAGGCCTTCAAGAAAGACATTCCTGTCATCTGCCGTTCCACCCCGGGCCAGATGGGCCTGGCCGTGGAAGCCATGCGCGAGGGCGCATGCCACGTGATTCCCTCAGACGACTATTCCGAACAAGCCTGGCGTGCGGCCCTGGCCCATGTGTCGGCCGCCGAGAAGGTGATCCCTTCCTATGCCGAGCCCACCATTGCCACGGTGCCCGGCCCCGCTGCCGACAAGTCCCGTGCGCAGGCCAAGGCCGAGCAGCCCAAGACATTCGTATTCGTCGACCCCATGAGCCAAAAGCTGTTGGCGCTCGCCCAGCGGGTGGCGCAGGCCTCGGTCACCACGCTCATTACCGGCCCCACGGGTGCGGGCAAGGAGGTGCTGGCCACCGTCATTCATGAATCGTCGAGCCGGGCCAATGGCCCCTTCGTGAGCCTCAACTGCGGGGCCATTCCCGAGAACCTGATGGAAGACATGCTCTTTGGCCACGACCGCGGTGCCTACACGGGCGCCCACCGGGACCACAAAGGCATCTTCGAGCAGGCCCAGGGCGGCACGGTGTTCCTGGATGAAATTGGCGAGCTGCCTGCCAACCTGCAGACCAAGCTGCTGCGTGTGCTGCAGGAGCGCAAGCTCACCCGCCTGGGTGGTCAGCAGACGATCGACCTCATGCATTTGCTCGCGCCGGTGCGGCGAGGCTGCGTCGACCACGTGCAGCACCAGGTCCGCCTCGACCACCTCTTCGAGCGTCGCGCGGAAGGCCTGCACCAAAGTGGTCGGCAAGCTGCGAATGAAG
>CAZPRT010000133.1:0-2772 GCA_964589205.1 uncultured Bordetella sp.
GCATGCCATGGCCCCGGCCTTGCATGTGCCAGACCTCATGTTTCAGGGGCTGCACCGCGCCCTGGCCCACGACCAGGTTTAAGTGGCCGACGGCCCCGGGGCTGCATGCCCCCGAATGCGGGCCAGGGTGGCCGTGGTCGAGCGTTCATGCTCAAAGGGAATCGAGCAGACCCGTCCGCCCCAGCTGCGCACCTCGGCCCCGCCCACGATGTCCTCGAGCGCCCAGTCACCGCCCTTGACCAGCACATCGGGCCGTGTGGCCAGAATGAGCGCGAGCGGCGTGTCGTCTGAAAAACTCGTGACCACATCCACGCAGCCCAGGGCGGCGGCCACCGCCATGCGGTCTTCCAGGCTGTTGATGGGGCGGTCTGCGCCCTTGTTGAGGCGCCGCACCGAGGCGTCGCTGTTGAGCGCCAGCACCAGGCTGGCACCCTCGGCCCGGGCCTGGGCCAGCAGGGTCACATGGCCACGGTGAAGCAGGTCGTAGACGCCATTGGTGAAGACCACTGGCCTGGGCAGGGCGGCGATTGCGGCGAGCAGGCCTGCGCTCGGGGCGTCGTCAACCCCCGAGCCGGGGTGAATCTTGTTGAGAAAGGGCAGTGGGCTGGTCAAGCGGGCTGCGTGTCCGGGCTGGCCAGGCCGCGGTTGATTTCCTTTCGGAAGCGGTTGAGCTCTTGCACGCTCTCGAAGGGCCGCTCAAAGAGCAGGCTCAGGTTGTGCAAGATGCGCTCGGCCACCTTCTTTTCCCAGTCGGTGTTGAACCGAATCTGCTCGTCGAGCCAGCGCTCGAGCCAGCCGGGTTCGGGCAGGCGGCTCTGCACGGTGTCGTTTGGGTAGAGGGCTTCGTTCACGTGCAGGTTGGTGGGGTGCAGGGCCTTGGCCGTGCGACTGGCCGAGGCCATGAGCACGCCAATCTTTGCAAAGGCAGACCGGGCGTTGTCGCCAACCTGTTGAAGGGCCTTCTTCATGTAGCGCAGGTAGGCGCCCCCATGGCGGGCTTCGTCTTTGGCAATGGTCTCGTAGATCTGCTTGATGACTGGCTCGGTGTGCCATTCGGCCGCACAGCGGTACCAGTGGTTGAGCCGAATCTCGCCGCAGAAGTGCAGCATCAGGGTCTCGAGGGCGGGGGCTGGGTCGAACTCAAAGCGCACCGCGTGCAGCTCGGCCTCGGTGGGCACCATCTCTGGCCTGAACCGGCGCAGGTACTCCATGAGCACGAGGCTGTGCTTTTGTTCCTCGTAGAACCAGACGGACATGAAGGCCGAGAAGTCGCTGTCGTGGCGGTTGTCGCGCAGGAACATCTCGGTGGCCGGCAGGGCCGCCCACTCGGTGATGGCGTTCATCTTGATGGTGAGGGCCTGCTCGTCAGAGAGCAGGCTGGCATCAAAAGAGGCCCAGTCGATGTCTTTGTCGAGATCCCACCGAACCCGCTCGAAGGCGCGAAAGAGTTCGGGGTACAGCATTTGGTCGGATTGTATGGTCTTCACGTGTCCATTCTATAAACGATTCAAGTCTTTTCCGTGACATGTCCCACTGTCGCAATGCGTCTTTTGAGGCCGCGGACCGCCCAGCCCAGGGCGGGAAAGGCCGCAAAGAGTTCGCTCGCATCCCAATGGTCTTGGTGGTCTTGGATCAGGCCGGTCTCGGGGCACAGCCACAGCCAACTGGTGCCGGCAATGGCCTGCTCGGGTGCGCCGGGCTTCACACGGAACCGAAACACCCAGCGCACCGCCCAGCAAGGCCCCGAACTGCCAGCGTGTCCGGCCGCGCTGGAGAGGCTGGGCGCAGGCGGGCTGGCCGGCACCACCGCCACGGCCAAGTCTGTGAATCGGGGTTCAATGAGGTTGGCAAACATGCCCCGATAGACGGCTGCAATGGCCTCGCGGCCCGTGACGGTTTGGAAGGGGTCTTGGAATCGGGCCTCGGGGTGGTAGTGGGCCACCAGTGTGTTGAGGCTGTGCGGCCCAAGGTTGGCTGCGGCCTTTAAGAAGTCGTCTGGGCGCGGCGCAATGGTCATGCTGAATGATAATGAGGGCCAACCGCCATGACCACGCCTTTTTCCGTTCTTCCCCGCCTTGTGCTGGGCTTTTGCCTGCTGTGTGGCGCGGCTGCCCCGGCCATGGCCGATGACGGGCCTACTGTGGCCAGCATCAAGTCAACCAGCGGCGCCCCACCAGCCCTGGAGCGTGCTGTTTGGCGAGATGACACCGGCCAGGCCGACTGGGCGGCCGCACGGGCCGCCACCTACGCCCCCTTGGGCCGCATGCTGGCAGGTGGCTACACCTCAGCCGCCCACTGGCTGCGCATCCAGGTGCCTGCCTCGCAGGCTCCCCTGAAATTGCGGCTGCGGCCAGCCTTTGTGGACCAACTCGATGTCTACGATGAAATTACGCTCAGCCAGGCTGCGCCGGCCGCCCGCGAGCTGCCCATTGCCCGGCTTGGCGACCGGCAACTGCTGGATCGGGCCGCTGGCCCCTCGGGGCTCAGCGGCTTTGCCGAACTGGCAGCCCACCATGAGCCACGTTTTGTCTGGGTTCGGGTGGCGAGCACCAGCACACAGCTGGTGCATGCCGAGGTGCTCACGGTGGCCGAGGCCGCCGACAAGGAGCGCGGCTACGACCTGACCGTGGGCATGTACCTCGGGCTCCTCATTATGTTTGGCCTCTGGGCGCTGGCGCAGTTGACGCTTTCGTTTGATCGGCTGGTGGTGGCCTATGTGGTCAAGCAGGTGGCCGACATTCTCTATGTGGCGGGTTTCACGGGCCTGACCAA
>CAZPRT010000134.1:0-2755 GCA_964589205.1 uncultured Bordetella sp.
TGCTGGTCGACGAGCATCTCTTGCAGGCCTTGCTGAATCAGCACGGCCAACTCTCCTGCGAAGGCTGGGTCGTAAGACTTGCAATTGGGGACGGTTCCGGCCCACAGCAGGCTTGTGCCGTCCTGGTGCTGAAGGCCCTCGCCGGCGAGCGTCGTGCGGCCAGATGTGGCACCGAGCAGGAATCCCCGAGGGTTTTGGTCCGCAGCCGCCCAAATCAGGTCACCGATGCGCTGAAACCCGAACATCGAGTAGAAGATGTAGAAAGGCACCATCGGCAACCCATGCACGGCATAGCTTGTGGCTGCTGCAGTCCAGCTCGAAATGGCGCCCGCCTCACTGATTCCTTCCTCGAGAATTTGGCCATCTCTGGCCTCTCGGTAACTGAGCACAGATCCAATGTCCTCTGGGGCATAACGCTGGCCCACGCTGGAATAGATGCCAACCTGTTTGAACAGATTTGCCATCCCAAAGGTCCGTGCCTCGTCGGCCACGATGGGCACCACTCGGGGGCCCAGATGAGGGTCTTTCAACAGTGCAGCCAGTTGTCGCACGAAGGCCATGGTGGTGCTCATCTCTTTGCCGCCGGCATTCACTGCAAAACTTGCATGGGTTTCCAGGGCCGGAATCTGAACCTTCGGTGCAGTGGTCTTGCGCATGGGAAGGCTGCCCCCCAGCGCCGCTCTTCTCGCCAGCAGATACTGAATGTCGGGGCTCTCTGCATCGGGCTTCAGGAAATGAAGGCCAAGCACCTCGTCATCTGTCAGCGGGAGTCGGAAACGATCACGAAAGGCCAGTAGGTCTTCATCTTCGAGTTTCTTGTTGCTGTGCGTGGTCATGCGTCCCTGGCCGGCCTGCCCCATGCCGTAGCCCTTTTTGGTATGCGCGAGGATGACGGTGGGCTGGCCGCTTTCGGTCATGGCCGCGGCGTAGGCTGCATGAATCTTCACCAGGTCGTGACCGCCGCGTTTCAAGCCATCAATCTGCTCGTCTGTCATGCCCTGGACCAAGGCGGACAAGGCTGGGTGCTGGCCAAAGAAAGTCTCTCGGTTGAAGCGCCCATCCTTGGCTGCGAAGGTCTGCATCTGGCCATCGACGGTCTGCGCGAGGGCTTGCCCCAGCGCCCCGCTGGTGTCTCTTGCGAATAGACCGTCCCAATCACTGCCCCACAGCAGCTTGATCACCCGCCAGCCGGCGCCATTGAACAAGGTTTCCAGCTCATCGATGATGCGGCCGTTGCCACGCACGGGTCCGTCGAGTCGTTGAAGGTTGCAGTTGACGACCCAGGTGAGGTTGTCCAAGCCTTCACGGGCCGCCAGGGTGAGGGCACTCATGCTCTCGGGCTCATCCATTTCGCCGTCACCAAAGATGCCCCAAACACGCCGGCCGGAGCAGTCTTCGAGCCCGCGGTGGCTCAGATAGCGCATGAACCGCGCCTGGTAGATGGACTGCACAGGCCCCAGCCCCATGGAGGCAGTGGGGAACTGCCAGAAGTCCGGCATGAGTCTTGGGTGGGGGTAGCTGCAAAGCCCTCGTGTACCCCGGGGGGCATCTCCAATGGCCACAGCCTTTTGAGCGGCCAACTCCCGGCGATAAAAGCCAAGGTCATGCTCAGTAAGACGCCCCTCGAGAAAGGCGCGCGCGTAAATGCCTGGGGCACTGTGCGCCTGCATGAACACCAGATCGCCGTGGCGGCCACCGCGCCAGAAGTGGTTAAAGCCCACCTCGAACAGATCGGCGGCGCTAGCGTAGCTGGCCATGTGCCCGCCCCGTTCCCCGCTGCTGCGGTTGGCCCGAACAACCATGGCCAGGGCATTCCACCGCATCAGTGATGCCAGCCGCTCCTCGACATCAAGATCGCCCGGAAAGGCTGGCTGGTCTTGCACTCGAATGGTGTTGGTGTAGGGGGTTACGGCCGGCGGCCGCCATTCGAGGTGGCCGGCCTGGGCCAATTGATGCAACTCATCGAGCAGAAAGCGCGCGCGGTCAGGGCCAGACTCTGAGACCACAGCCAGGAACGCATCCCTCCACTCTTGCGTTTCTTGGAGATCGATATCGTTTTGCATGACAAGACAATATCGTTGCTTCAGCAGGATTTGATGCTCTATATGATCGGTAGTATTGATATAATTCAGCAGTTAATGCTTCTTAAAATAAAAAATACGGCATGAAATTCGATCTCATCGACCTGCGAGTCTCTCCGCACTCCAGGAGAACGGAGATCAGTCCAATGTGGCATTGGCCCAGAAGGTCAATCTGTCGCCATCGCCCTGCCTCGCACGGGTAAAGCACCTGCACGCGCGAGGGGTCATCCAGAAGACCGTAAGTCTTCTAGACGCTCACGCAGTTGGTCTGCACCTCAATGTGTTTATCAATGTGAGTCTCAAGGCACAGAGTCGAGAGGCCCTGGGAGACTTCGAGAGACGTATTCAGTCACACGACGAAGTGATGGAGTGTTACCTGATGACCGGCGATTCCGACTATTTGATACGGGTGGTGGTGCCCGACATGCCTGCACTCGAGAAATTCATACTTGAGGAGCTCACACCGATTGCCAGCGTGGAGAAGATTCGCTCAAGCTTTGCCCTGAAGCAGGTGAAGTACAAGACAGCCCTGCCGCTTCAGTGGGCCTAAACCCCGGGAGACGATCATCCGGGGGGTTGTGCCGATAGAGCCCCCTCCCGTTATTTGGAGTCCGTGAGCGTGTCCGTGGTTCTTCCCAGCATTCGTTCCCAGAGCCAGGGGAGCCCCTCACGGA
>CAZPRT010000135.1:0-2706 GCA_964589205.1 uncultured Bordetella sp.
GCATCGGCCACCTCCGAATCCGCGGGCGCTGCCGACCAGAGCAATGCTGAAGGCTCCGACGCGTCCGATGCTCTCGCCGATGTTGTTGCCACCCCCCTCGATGCCTCCACCGAAGCGCTTGTGAAGCAGGCCTTCGAGGCTGGCTATGCCGCAGCCAAGGCCGAACTGGGTGAGGGCGCTGAAGCACCCAGCCCCGATGCTGAAGATGCTGCCTATCTGCGTGGCCTGGAAGAGGGGCAGCGCCAGACCAAAGACGAACTCGAGGCCGAGGTGCTGCTCGCGGCCGATGACCTGAAGGCGCTGGCCAATCAATTGGCCCAGGCCGCGCGCGACACCGAAACCTTTTACCAGCCACTGCTCAAGCTCTCGATGCACCTGGCTGAGCAGCTGGTGCGCGGCGAGCTCAGTCTGTCGGGCCAGGCCGTGACGCGGCTTGTCGAGCGTTGCCTCTCTGAATTCCAACAAGAGACCAGTGCCCCGATTGTGGTGCGCATGAACCCCGCGGACCATGAGCGGCACCTGGCCTACGGGGCCATGGCGCCCAAGAACATGGAGCTGCGACCAGACCCAAGCCTGTCTGCAGGCAGCGTGAAGGTGTCCATGAACGGCGCCATGATCGAAGACCTGATTGAGCACCGGCGTCAGGCCCTCTGGGAGGCCCTCATGTCGGCGGCGGCCACACCGGATGATGACCTGCCGGATTCCTTTCTTCGAAATGTGGCCATCGTGAAAGAGGCGATGGCATCGGTCGACGATGAAGGCACTCAGCCCCCTGCACTTTGACGCAGTGGCCGATGCGGCCATGGCTCGAACCCGTGCACCTGCCCCCATGCGAGAGGGCAGCCTGGTGCGTGTGGTCGGCCTCACCCTGGAAGCCCGCGGCGTGCATGCCCCGCTGGGGGCGGTTTGCGAGGTGCTGGGTGACGATGGCCAGCGCGTGGAGGCCGAGGTGGTGGGCTTTCAGGAGCAAACGGTCTACCTCATGCCATTCGGCGAGACCAAGGGCATTGGCCCCGGATCTCGCGTTCGAGTCTTGGAGCCCACGGCCCATGCCAAGCTCGGCCCTGAATTGCTGGGCCGGGTGGTGGGCCCTCGAGGGGAGCCCTTGGATGGCCGTCCGGCACCCGACTGCAAGACGGTGCTTGGCCTCGATGGCCTGCCCTTAAACGCCATGGAGCGCGGGCCCATTCATGACGTGCTCGATGTCGGCGTCAAGGCCATCAACGGCATGCTCACCATGGGCAAGGGCCAACGGGTCGGTCTCATTGCGGGCTCGGGCGTGGGCAAGAGCAGCCTGCTGGGCATGCTCACCCGCTACACCAAGGCCGACCTCGTGGTGATTGGCCTCATTGGTGAGCGCGGCCGTGAGGTGCAGTCCTTCATTCAGGAATCCTTGGGGCCCGAGGGTTTGGCCCGATCGGTGGTGGTGGCCGCCCCGGCGAACGTCTCGGCCATTCTGAGGCTCAAGGCCGTGCAGTACACCCACCTCATTGCAGAATATTTTCGCGACCAGGGCAAGAACGTGCTGCTGCTCGTCGACAGCCTGACCCGGGTGGCCCATGCCCAGCGCGAGATTGGTCTGGCCGTGGGGGAACCGCCCACTGCCAAGGGCTACCCGCCCTCGGTCTTCACCCTGATCCCGAACCTGATTGAACGCGCAGGCGTGGGACGGCACGGCCATGGCGCCATCACGGCCATCTACACAGTCTTGGCCGAGGGCGACGATGCCAACGATCCCATTGTGGACATTGCACGGGCCTCACTCGATGGCCAGGTGATGCTCTCGCGGGAACTGGCCGATGCGGCCCACTACCCCGCCATTGACCTGAATGGCTCGATCTCTCGGGTCATGCAGGGCCTGGTGGAGCCGGAGGTTCAGAAGGCGGCCAATCGGCTTCGACGGCTCTGGTCGATCTACCAGCAGAACCAGGATCTCATTCAGGTGGGGGCCTATCAGCCGGGTGCCAACCCAGATTTAGATGTGGCCATTCGAATGCGCGCAGAGCTCGAGGGATTCCTTCGACAAGACATTGAATCGCCCGTGAACTACGAGACCACCCGTGAAACCCTGTTGAGCCTGGCGGCCCGGGCCGTGCCCGAGGTGCCCCAGCAGCAACGCTCGGCGGCCTCTGGCCAACGGGCTGCGGGCATGCGGCTATGACCAAACGGCGCGAGGAAAGCCTGGGCCTCTTGGCCAAGCTGGCCGACCAGAAGGTGGTGGCTGCGCAGCGCAAGCTCGTCGAGGTGCAGCAAGCCCATGCCAAGCTCCAAGAGAAAGCCCAGAAGGTGTCGGCCCTCATGGCCGATTACCGGAACCAATTGCAGTCGGTGGATGAAGATCCGGGAATGGTGAAGAGTCAGTCCATTCGGCGCTTCATACAAAACCTGCTGGAGGTGGAGGCCCGCCTTGCCGCAGAGCACGACCAGACCATGGCCTGGGAGCGCAAGGTGCGCGAGGAATTGCTCGCGGCCCAGCTTGAGGCCAAGAAGATGGAGTCGCTCTGTGAACGTGCCAAGGCCAGGGCCGACGAGGCCGCGCAGAAGCGGGAGCAGGGCCAACTCGATGCGGCCGGGCTGAGCCAATTTCACCTGCGCACGGCCCGGACGTAGCCTTTTTCTACCCTCCTCGGGTATATTCTTGTGAGTTGAAGGACATTCACCCACGACCATCGAGGAGAAAAGAATGAAAGTTGTCGTCGCCGCTGC
>CAZPRT010000136.1:0-2705 GCA_964589205.1 uncultured Bordetella sp.
TCAGGATCTAACTCTCTCCCATGCCCTCTCGGAGAAGCTGTCCTTGGCGCTTCACGCTGGTTACCAATCCATCAAGAGCGGTTCAGAAGACTTCAACGATTACAGTGTCAGCGCGGCTTACGATCTTGGGGACGGGTACTCGTTGAAACTCACGGCAACGACTGTGGATTTCAAGAACACCACTGCTGGAAACATGATTCAGGTACCTTTCAATGGCGGTGGAACCAAGCTTTACGAGGACACTGCCGTCATCTCCCTCTCCAAATCCTTCTAACCCTTCACCTGGGCCGCGGATCCCTGCGGCCCATTCTTAACCAACGAGGATGCTTATGAAACTCATCACTGCAGTCATCAAGCCCTTCAAGCTCGATGAAGTCCGGGAAGCCCTCTCGGCCATCGGCGTGCAGGGCATCACCGTGACCGAGGTCAAGGGCTTTGGTCGACAAAAGGGTCACACCGAGCTCTACCGTGGCGCCGAGTATGTCGTGGACTTCCTGCCCAAGGTGAAGCTCGAGGTGGCCGTGGCCACCGAACTGGCGGAACGCGCCATTGAGGCCATTGAAACAGCGGCCCGCACGGGCAAGATCGGTGACGGAAAAATCTTCGTCACCTCACTCGAATCCGTGATTCGCATCCGCACCGGCGAGACCGGCAAAGACGCGCTCTGATCCCCACCCATCGAAAGAGGTCCAACATGAAATCGATTCTTCCGTCCCCCACAGGCTTTCACAGCCTGATGGGCCTGTTGATCGCCGGCGCGGGGCTCGCAGCAATGCCCGTGCTGGCACAGGTGCCCGAGGCGGCACCAGCTGCCGCCGCCGTGGCTGAAGCAGCAGCCGAGGCTGCCAAGGTTGAAGTGGTCAAGGGCGATGTGGCCTGGATGATGGTCTCCACCCTGCTGGTGACCTTCATGGCCGTGCCCGGCCTGGCCTTGTTCTACGGTGGCCTGGTTCGCACCAAGAACATGCTCTCCGTGCTCATGCAGGTGATGGTGGTCTTCTCACTCATCTCCGTGCTCTGGGCCATCTATGGCTACAGCTTCACCTTCACCGAGGCCAACGCCATCATCGGAGGCGCCTCCAAGGTATTCCTGTCTGGCGTCACACCCGATTCCCTGGCCGACACCTTCACCGACACCGTGAAGATCCCGGAGCTCATCTTCATCGCCTTCCAGTGCACCTTTGCAGGCCTGACCTGTGCGCTGGTGGTGGGTTCGTTTGCAGAGCGCATCAAGTTCAGCGCCGTGCTGCTCTTCTCGGTGCTCTGGTTCACTTTCTCCTACATTCCCATCGCCCACATGGTCTGGGGCCCTGGCGGCTACCTGCTCGACAAGGGTGCGCTCGACTTCGCGGGTGGCACGGTGGTGCACATCAATGCGGGCGTGGCCGGTCTGGTCGGTGCCTACATGCTGGGCAAGCGCATTGGCCTGGGCAAAGAGCCCATGCCCCCGCACTCGCTCACGCTGACCATGGTGGGTGCCTCCATGCTGTGGGTGGGCTGGTTCGGCTTCAACGCCGGCTCCAACCTCGAAGCCACGTCGGGCGCAACCCTGGCCTTTGCCAACACCCTCTTCGCAACGGCTGCTGCTGTGCTGGCCTGGTGCTTGGGTGAGGCGATCTTCCGTGGCAAGGCCTCGATGCTGGGCGCAGCCTCTGGTGCGGTGGCCGGCCTGGTGGCCATCACCCCGGCCTGCGGCTCGGTCGGCATCATGGGCGCCCTCGTGATCGGTGCACTCTCTGGCTTCATCTGCCTCTGGGCGGTCTCGAGCCTGAAGAAAATGCTCGGTGCGGATGACTCGCTCGATGTCTTCGGTGTCCATGGCATTGGTGGCATCTTGGGTGCAGTGCTCACGGGTGTCTTCACGGCCCCGAGCCTGGGCGGCACCGGTGCTGATGACTTCTCGATCGGCAGCCAAGTGGCCATCCAGATCGAAGGCGTGGTCATCACCATCATCGTCTCGGCGGTGGTGGCGGTGATTGCCTACAAGATCACCGACCTGGTGGTGGGCCTGCGCGTGCCGGAAGAGGCCGAGCGGGAGGGCTTGGATGTCTCCTCACATGGTGAGAAGGCCTACTACATGTAACTGCTTCATTCTCCTCGTGGCCAGTCCCCCGGCCACTTTCCAGCCTGCGATGCCCTGACGGATCGCAGGCTTTTTCATGGCCGAAGGCTACAATGACCGGCCATGTCGAATGTGATCACCCCAGACCTTCAGCCCAGCCTGTGCGGGCCCCTGCTTGCGCTGGAGCGCCGCGTGCTCACGCAGAGCCTCGAAATCGAGCACTGGTTTCGGGCGCAGTGGCGCAGCCATCAGCCACCCTTCTATGGCTCGGTGGATCTTCGCAATGCCTGCTTCAAGCTCGCACCCGTCGACACCAATCTGTTCCCCGGGGGCTTCAACAACCTGTCGGCCTCGGCCCGGCCGGTGGCGGTGCAGGCGATGATGTCCTCCATTGAGCATCACTGCCCTGACATTCGGCGGGTGCTGCTCATCCCAGAGAACCACACGCGCAACACCTTCTACCTGAGCAACGTGGCCCGGCTCACCGACATTCTTCGCCAGGCAGGCCTGGAGGTTCGCATTGGCAGCCTGCTGCCCGAGATCACCACGCCCACGCCCATCGAGGTGGACCACGCCCCGGGCGAGCCGGGTCAGATCGTGCTCGAACCCTTGGTTCGAACAGGCGAGCGCCTTGGCCTGGCCG
>CAZPRT010000137.1:0-2693 GCA_964589205.1 uncultured Bordetella sp.
GTGAAGGATGGAATGTTTCGATTCGCCTCGGATGACACGCCCCTCATCCGCCGGGACACGCTCATCCGGTGGAATGAGCCCGGGCTGGGAGGCAAGGGGCAGGATGAGACCCGGAGGAGGGCCCTGCCGGTCGTCGTACGCTTCTTCGAGGAGCACCTGCGGGCCCGGGGCTGGCTCTATCCCACCCACGAGGGTGGTGCCCAGGAGGCGCTCGAGGAGGTCAGGTCCGCGGCAGGACTGCGAGTGACAGGGGGCGCGATCGAGGGCAGCCCCCGCGCGGGAAACGACTTTCTCAAGTCCCGGATGGTGAGCTACTGGCACGCCGGCGAGGGACCGGCCCGGACCTGCACCGACCCGAAGGTCCTCGAGCGCGTCCTCTCCTACCGGATGGGCCTGAACGGCTCGAAGCCCTACACCTACGAGCTCGCGACCGGGGAGACCGTGACGACCCAGGAGACCTTCGACCTGAGCCCCAAGACCGTGCGCAACGGCTTCGTGGTCCAGCGCTCCTCGGTCTCCTGGTTCTCACCCGTCCTCGCCCGGGACCTGTGGCGCCTGGCCCTCGAGGCGAATGGTTTCAAAGAGGCCGTGGGCGGCAGGAAGCCCTGTGAGAAAGCCAGCCTTGATGCGGCACTCCTCCCACTCCGCGGGGGCCGAGGAGTCGATGGTGATGCCGGCACCCACACCCATCTGGAACCGGCCTGCGTGCAGGCTCACCGACCGAATGGCCACGCTCCAGGCGAAGTCGCCCAGCCGTCTATTGCTGCGCCCATCGGCTGCCGGCGCAGGCGGGTCGATCCAGCCCACACTGCCGCAGTAGGCACCGCGTCCCTGCGGTTCAAGGCGCTGAATCCATTCCATGGCCTTGCGCTTGGGCGCACCCGTGACCGATCCACACGGAAAGGTGGCGCGCAAGACCTCTTCCAAGCTGGTGTCGGGTCGCAGCCGTGCATGAATGCTCGAGGTCATCTGATAGAGCTCACCCACCTCCTCCACCTCGAAGAGGCTTGGCACCGTCACGCTGCCGACCTCACTGATCATTCCCAGGTCGTTTCGGATCAGGTCCACGATCATGATGTTCTCGGCCTGGTTCTTGGGGTCGTCCCGCAGGGCGGACTGCGGGTCTTGGCCTTTTGAAAGCGTGCCCTTCATGGGCTTGGCCACCAGTTCACCGTCTTGGCAGGCCAGAAACCACTCGGGCGAGAACGAGAGCAGCGTCTCATCGGCCAGGGGCAGGTGGGCCGCAAAGCGCGTGGGCTGCCGAGCCCGAAGGCGTCGGTAGAGGTCCAGCGGGCTGCCGTACCAGCCGCCAGACCAGGTAAAGGTGTGGTTCAGCTGATAAAACGTGCCCTTGCGGATCTCTTCATGAATGGTGGAAATGTCCTTTGCAAAGGTTTCTTCAGAGAGGCTGGCGCTGGGGCATAAAAGTCCGGCTGCCTGCGCCTCGGTGGCTGGGCCAGCTGCCTGAAGGAGGTCGTCCACCTCGGCCCTGGAGAGCAGTTGCACCCGCTCAAAGGCGAAGGCGGTCACCAGGGGAATGTGCTGCTCGGTCCGATTGGGAAGGCCTTGAAGCCATTCTCCCAGTTCATAGGAGAACACCACCACCACTGGATGTCCCCGCGCAGTGCAATCTTCGATGGCCAGCAGCGCTGCAGAGACTTCGGTGCCGGTGCGGGCGACGATGGTTTCTTGAAGACCCTCATAGAGGCGACTGGTGGGCCGGTCTGCCGTGCTTTGGCAGTCATCGAGCAGGTACATGACTGCATGCTAACGCCCACATTGAATATCGGCCAATTGGCCCATTCTGTTTCCGGATATTTACAAATAGAAGGGCTTCTTAATCGCCTTTTCTTGCCATTTTTAAAATCAAATACTAATATTCAAATATGGCAGAGATAATCATCGCCACCTCCCCCGCTCCATGAACATATAGGAATTGTAAATATGGCCACGTATTCAGAAATGATGTCTCAGATTGAAGAACTCCGTAAGCAGGCGGAGCGTCAGCGCAAGGAAGAGTATTCATCTGTTTTGAAAACCATCAAGCGTCAAATCGCTGAGTATGGAATTTCTGCTGAAGAACTCGGATTCTCAGGGGCTGCAAAAGCCGCTGGCAAGCGTGGTCGCAAGGCCGCCAAACCTGCTGCTGCCAAGGCCGGCCGTAAGCCTCGCGCCAAGCGTGCAGGCACGGGCGTGAAGGTTGCACCCAAATACCGTGATGGCGCTGGAAACACCTGGACGGGCCGCGGCAAAATGCCCAAATGGCTCGCCGAGGCTGTGGCCAATGGCCGCACGGTTGAATCGTTCCTGATTCCTGCCGCCACCACCATGTAATTCAGGTTTGGCCCGGGCTTCAATCAATCAATTTGAATGACAGCCCGGGTTGTCAAACCCTGTTGTAAACAGCACTGAGCGCCCTTTAATGGCGCAATTTCCAAAAGCACTGCCAAACCAATCGGTTTTGCGCCACTCATCTCAATGAGTTTGGCGGCCGCCATGGCTGTTCCCCCGGTGGCCAGTACATCGTCCACCAGCAAAACCCGGTCACCTGAGGTCAAGACATCCCTTCTTATTTCCAGGTGGTCTTGCCCATACTCCAAGTCATAGCTAATTCGAAAGGTCTCGGGCGGAAGTTTGTTGGCCTTGCGAACCATGACAAATGGTTTTCCAAGCAGGCGGGCCATGGCCACCCC
>CAZPRT010000138.1:0-2560 GCA_964589205.1 uncultured Bordetella sp.
GTCTTGCCAAATAGGCATCACGCACCGAGAGGTATCGGTCGAAGGAGAGGGCATCAAGCGTGGACTCCACCCCCAACAGGCCTGCGCGGGTGTCGATCACGCGTGTGCCTCGCACTGTCCATTCCGTGGACGTGTCTACGGTGAAAATCTGGTCAAAAGGGTCGGTGGCGAAATCGGCCACCGTGCCCACGGTGTCGCGGGCCGTGCTCGGGCCCAGCAGCGGCAGCACGATGTAAGCCCCAGGCTCGGCACCCCAGCGGCCAAAGGTCTGGCCAAAATCTTCCTTGGTCTTGGGCAGGCCCATGTCGCTGGCCGGGTCCGCCAGGCCAAGGATGCCGATGGTGGTGTTCACCAGCACGCGGCCTGCCGTCTGGCCCGCCTTGGTTCCCTCGCCCTGCAACAAATGATGGATGGTGGTGACCATGTCTGAAAGATTGCCGAAGAAATTGCCCACCCCTTTTTGAATGAGGTCGGGTACGTGGTCGCGATAGCCCTGGGCCACGGGCTTGAGGATGGCCTCGTCGACCTCGGTGTTGAAGTCGAACATGGCCCGGTTGTAGCGCTCGAATGGGTCGCGCGGGTCGGACTGATGGCCCTCGGGCAGGCTTGCACAGCCCGCAGCCAAGGCCAAAAAAGTGCCCAGGCAGGCCAGACGCATCCAGTGAACCACGGCGGCCGGCAAGGCCAGGCGCATGCAAGCAGTCATTTCAGGCCCCCAGACTTGTCATCGCTGGATCCGCCAGTGTCCCGGTTGTAGAGAAACTGAGAAATGATGTTCTCCAGCACCACCGCCGACTGGGTGAGGGTGATGCGATCGTTGTCCTTGAGCATTTGGTCGTCGGCCCCCGGCAGCAGGCCAATGTATTTCTCACCCAAGAGGCCTGCCGTGAGAATTTGGGCCGAGCTGTCCTTGGGGAAGTCCACGCTGGAATCGATTTCCAGCAAGACCCTGGCCTGGTAGCGTTGGTCGTCGAAGTCGATGCTGCGCACCCGGCCCACCACCACGCCGGCACTGCGCACCGCCGCCCGAGGCTTGAGGCCACCGATGTCATCGAAGAAGGCCACCACGGTGTAACTCGGCCCCGAGGCCATGCTCGTGAGGTTGCTGACCTTGAGTGACAAAAAGAGGAGTGCAGCCAGGCCAATCAGAACAAACAGGCCGACCAGCACATTGATGGTTCTTTGCATGTTGAAAGCCTATCAGAGCGCGCCAAACATGAGCGCGGTGAGCATGAAGTCCAGGCCGAGGATGGCCAGGGAACCGACAACCACCGTCTGGGTGGTGGCCCGGGATACGCCCTCAGGGGTTGGCCGACAGGAGTAGCCCATGTAGAGGGCCACCAGCGTGACGGTGAAGCCAAAGACCACGCTCTTGATCACGCCATTGACGATGTCCCCGGAAAAGTCGACCCCCTCGGACATTTGTGACCAGAAGGCACCTGGGTCCACGCCGATGAGCACGACCCCCACCAGCCAGCCACCCAGCACCCCGACGGCCGAGAACATCGCCGCGAGCAGGGGCATGGCGATGACCCCCCCCGCAAAACGTGGCCCAAGGATGCGCGCCACGGGGTCGACGGCCATGGCCTCCAGCGCTGAGAGCTGCTCGCCTGCCTTCATGAGGCCAATCTCGGCCGTGAGGGAGGTGCCCGCCCGGCCTGCAAAGAGCAATGCCGTGATCACCGGGCCCAGTTCGCGCACCAAGGAGAGCGCCACCAGAAGGCCCAAGGCCTCCTCGGAGCCATAGCGGCGCAGCGTGTAGTAGCCCTGCAGCCCCAAGACCAGGCCGACAAAGAGCCCAGAGACGAGAATGATGGCCAAGGAATGGTTGCCCAGAAAGTGCACCTGGCCGGCCACCAGCCCCGGCCTGCGCAGGATGGCGGGCAGACGGGCCAGCAGTTGGAACACCAGGCGCATGAAGCCGCCGAGGCCTTCAAGCACGCCCAGCACCCCGGCGCCAAGGCCTGCGATGCGGTCCAAGGGGTTAGGCACGCGGGCCACGCAAGAACTCCTCGGCCACGGGTCGGGCTGGCATGTGAAAGGCGACCGGGCCATCTTCATCGCCGGCCAGAAACTGCCGCACGTAAGGGTCGGTCGAGGCTCGCAGCTCATCTGGCGTGCCCAAGGCCACGAGGTGTGCACCTTTTGCGGAAGGCGCCAGCACGGCCACCCGATCGGCGATCTCGAAGGTCTCGGCCACGTCGTGGGTCACGACCACCGAACTGGCGCCCAGGGCGCGATTGAGGCGGCGAATGAGGCGGGCCGTCACCCCGAGCGAGATGGGATCGAGGCCTGCGAAGGGCTCGTCGTACAGAATGAGTTCTGGGTCCAGGGCAATGGCCCGGGCCAGGGCGACTCGGCGGGCCATGCCACCGGAGATCTCGCTGGGCATCAGGTCTGCCGCACCCCGCAGGCCCACCGACTCGAGTTTGAGCAGCACCAGGTCTCGAAGCATGGGCTCGGGCAACTCCGCATGCTCGCGCAACGGGAAGGCGACATTCTCGAAGCAAGACAAATCAGTGAAGAGGGCACCAAACTGAAAGAGCAGGCCCATGCGCCG
>CAZPRT010000139.1:0-2533 GCA_964589205.1 uncultured Bordetella sp.
CCACGGCCCGAATGAGCCGAAAGAACAAGAGGTAGGCCACCGCTGAGCAGAGTAGGCCCAAGGCCGCCACGCTCCACCAGGCCATGGCGGTGGGCTGGGCATGCGGTGCTTCCACCAGGGCGATGGGCAGGAGCAGAGCGCTGGCAGGGCCGAGGCTTCTCAGGGCACTCTCAAAGGCATTGACCTCCGAGAGCCACCGTTTGGTGAGCATGCCCGCAACCGCATAGCAGAAGGTGGCGCCCGCACAGGCTGCTGCTGCGAGGAGGGTTTGGGCGCTGACTGCCACCGGGCCGAGTTGCACCAGTAGGCTCACGCCCAAGGCGGCAAAGACGACACCCAGCACGAGCCGCAGGCGCAGGGCCTCACCCAGAAACACGGCCGCCAAAAGGCCACCCCAGAGCGGCACCAAGGCGTTGAGAATGGCGAGATAACCAGCCGGGAGCGACAGGGCCGCAAGGCCATAGAGGGCAAAGGGCACCGCGCTGTTGAGCGCGCCCACCACCCAGAAGTGCCATCGCGCCACGTGGGCCGGCAACTGGCCACCCCGGTGGCGAATGGCAGGCCAGGCCCAGGCCAAAAGCGCCAGGGCGAGAAAGGCGATGCCCACGCGCAGCTCTGCCGCGAGGCCTGCACCAAAGGCCGGTGCGGCCACACGAAGAAACAAGAAGGATGCGCCCCAAATGGCCGCCAGGGCCACGAACAGCCAGAGGTTCATGCCATGGGGTGGCCTTGGGCCTTAAGGATTGGATGTGGTGGCGGCGGGCGCGGCTGCTGGACTGGCGGCGGTCGAGCCCGATGCCGTGGCGCCCGCGGCCGGGGCCGACGTGCCCGGGTTGCTGTTTGGTGATGACCCAGCCGGCGAAACGGTTGGTGCGGGCCGGGGTGCCAAAGGCAGACTGGGCGTGCTGCCCTGGCTGCGCGCCTCAATCAGCTGACTGCGGCCAAACCGACCGAGGTCGCGCTCAGCATCGTTGCGGCCCAGGCGAACAGGGCGACCAGAAATCTTCACCTCGGCCTGCTCTGGTCGGGCCAGAACGATGTAGATCGGCATCTGCTCAAAGACCACGCGCTCTCCTGCGGCCACCGCGAACTCTCGAATCGAATCATCGGCCTGCCGCACCCAGATCCAACTGCGACCCGTGGGCACGATCTCCAAGGCCGGCACGCCTGCGGCACCACTCGCAGCCACGGTGGTGGGCGAGGCCACCGTTACAGCAGAGGACGCTGGTGCCGCTGGTGTTGCTGATGCTGCTGGTACTGGTGTTGCTGGCGCTGCTGTTGCTGCAGCGGGCGTTGTGGAGGCAGCCACTGTCGGCTTTGTAGCCGCGGACGCTGGTGCAGCGCTTGGCGCTGAAGCGGCTGCTGGTGCTGCGCTTCCATTCGTCTCTGCCGTGGGTTTGGACTCCCCGTTGCCGTTGGCCGACGCAGGGGCACCGTACTCACTGCCTGCGGTGGACGCCGCAGGCTTGGGCTCTGCAGACACCACCGTGCGGTCGTCGCCCTGATCGGTGAAGAGCCAGGCTGCGACCAGGGTGATGCTGAGCACCACCACGAGGCTGACCCAGCCAAAGCCCGAGTTGCTTTTCTCTGGGGCCAGCCGCGAGGACGGCGCCGACGCAAGGAGTCGCCCAGGGTCACGCTCGTGGGGTGCCACCGCAGCAGGCTTAGGAGATGAAGCGTCCGGAGATGAGGAATCGCTCGGCGCGCCGTCTACGGACGTTCGGTCTGTCGACACACTGCCCGAGTCTTGAGCGACTGGCGCAGCCTCGGCCATGACGGCCGTCGCTTCATTGTTGGCGGCGATCTCAGTCTTGCTCGTGGGATCTATGTCAGCGGGCGGAACGGTGCTTGGCGTGGAATCATCACTGGCCGAATCCGCTGGCGTGAAGGCCGCCACCATCTCGTCGACGGTCTCCGTTGCAAACGAGAGGGCCTCTGCATACCGACGAAACAGACGCTCGTAATAGAAGGGCGCATAGAAGGCATCGAGGTTCGCACGCTCGATGGCATCCAACTGAGCCCGCGAGGTGCTCAGCGGCTGGATGAAATCATGAATGGTGAGCCCCAACGCAAGCCTGGCATCTTGAAGACGTTGGGCCTGAATACGCACCAGGCTCTCATCGAACTGTCGGTTGGGAACGCTCATAGCCGAGAGGTTATCGCACCTAAAAGAAAGCCCGCACGAGGCGGGCCTTCAAAGCAGCTCAGTTCAGGGTAATTACTTAAGGATGAGGTCTGCGCGGCGGTTCTCGGCAAACGCGGCCTCGGTCTTGGCCTTGTTGCGGGGCTTTTCTTCGCCGTTGCTGATGGCCTCAATGCGGGCGGGGTTGGCACCAATGGCCTGCAGGCCGATGCTCACGGCCTCGGCGCGCTTCTGGCCCAGGGCCAGGTTGTATTCCACCGTGCCACGCTCGTCGGCATTGCCTTCAATGATGATGCGGGCCTTGTCGTCGAGGGCCATGTAGTTGCCAAAGGCCGAGACGGTGTTGTGGAACTGGGGCTTGATGTTGAACTTGTCGTAATCGAAGTAAAC
>CAZPRT010000140.1:0-2524 GCA_964589205.1 uncultured Bordetella sp.
TCGCTTCAACCCATTCACCGTGGGTTACACCCTGGTGGCTGGCGATGCCGCTCGCAGCCTGCGGGTTCTTCGGGGGCTGCGCGAGGAGGGCGAGGCCCTGCCCATTCTGGTCTGGAGCGTGGCCCAGGCCTGTCGCCGCCTGCCCGCACCGCGTGCAGGCCCTGCACTGCGCAGCCTGGGGCGCATCGATACAATGGTCAAAGGACTCCACGGGGAAGACCCCTGGGTGGCCCTCGAACAGTTGGCCCTGCAACTCGCCCAGCCCTCACCAAGACCATGACAGACCTCTCCAACACGCCCGTGGCCCAGGCCATGCAAGCCCTTGGCCTTGCCGCACGGCAGGCCTCGCGTGAGATGGCGCGTGCCACCACCCAACAGAAGAATCAGGTCTTGCACAGCATGGCCGCAGCCATCTCGAAGGATCGGGCAGTCCTGCAGGCCGCCAATCAGAAGGACTTGGAGGCTGCCCGAGCGGCAGGCCATGATGAGGCTTTCATTGATCGGCTCGGCCTGACCGACAAGGCCATCGAGACCATGGTCGAGGGAGTCTTGCAGATCGCACAGCTCGAGGACCCCATCGGTGAGATCACCCACCTGCGGTCCCGGCCCTCGGGCATTCGTGTGGGGCAGATGCGCGTGCCGCTTGGGGTGATTGGCATCATTTATGAGTCGCGGCCCAATGTGACCATCGATGCCGCGGCCCTGTGCATCAAGTCGGGCAATGCCACGGTGCTGCGCGGTGGCTCCGAGGCCCTGCACACCAACCAGGCGCTCGCCGGCCTCATGGGGCCCGCCCTGTTGGAGGCAGGCCTTCCCGCCGAGGCCGTGCAGGTGGTGCCGACCACCGATCGCGCCGCCGTGGGCATGATGATCACCATGCCAGCCTTCATCGATGTGATCGTGCCGCGGGGTGGCAAGTCACTCATCGAGCGCATCAGCCGCGAGGCCACAGTGCCGGTCATCAAGCACCTCGATGGCATCTGCCATGTTTACATCGACGACGAGGCCGACCCCACCAAGGCCATTCGTGTGGCCGACAACGCCAAGACCCAGCGCTACGCGCCCTGCAACACCATGGAGACCCTGCTGGTCCACGAGGCCATGGTCGCCTCTGCGCTCATGCCACTGGTGAACATCTATCAACAGAAGGGCGTGGAGCTTCGCGTCTGCGGCAAGACCAAGGCTGCACTCATGGCGGCCGGCCTCGACACCAAGGCATTGAAGGATGCAACCGAGGAGGACTGGCAGACCGAGTACCTGGCGCCCATTCTCTCGATCAAGCTGGTCGATGGCCTGCAGGCGGCCATTGCACACATCAACCAGTACGGGTCGCAGCACACCGATGCCATCCTCACCGAGAACCACACCAAGGCCATGCAGTTCCTGCGCGAGGTCGATGCCGCATCGGTGATGATCAATGCCTCCACCCGGTTCGCCGATGGCTTTGAGTACGGGCTGGGCGCCGAGATTGGCATCAGCACCAACAAGCTTCATGCCCGTGGGCCCGTAGGGCTTGAGGGGCTCACCACCTACAAATGGGTGGTCTTTGGCAACGGCGAGATCAGGAGTTAACCCACATGGCCCTTCTCTGGATCAAGGCGCTGCACATCATTTTTGTCACCAGTTGGTTTGCGGGCCTCTTCTACCTGCCGCGCATTTTTGTGAACCTGGCCATGGTGCCCGAGGGTGACTCCCCCGAGCGGGCCCGCCTGCTGCTCATGGCCCGCAAGCTCTACCGGTTCATGCTGCCGCTCATGATTGGCACGCTTGTCTTCGGCCTCTGGCTCTGGCTCGGCTACGGCATTGGCATGGGCCCCGGCAATGGCTGGATGCATGCCAAGCTGCTCATCGTGGTGATTCTGGTGGGCTACCACCACATCTGCGGGGCCATGCTGCGAAAGTTTGAGGCAGGCCAGATGCACAAATCGCACATCTGGTTTCGCTGGTTCAACGAGGTGCCCGTGCTCATGCTGCTCGGTGCAGTGGTGCTGGTGGTGGTCAAGCCCTTTTGATTCCCGCCGGTCAACTGCTGTCGGGCTTTGCCGTCTGCCCCTCGGGGCTCGAGCCCCTGCTGGCCAAGGAATGCGAGGCCATCGAAGGGCTCTCCGAGGTCCAGGCCGCCCGCGGTGGTGTGCAGTTTCGTGCCGATGCCAATGGCCTCGCCCGCGCCAACCTCTGGCTGAGAACCGCCACCCGCGTGCTGCTGCTGCTCGACCAGTGCCGCCTTCAAAAAGCCGATGACATCCTGGCGGCCGCCCGACGCATTCCATGGGAACAGTTCATGACGCCCGCCCAGACCTTTCGGGTGGACGTCAATCAGGGCCGCAGCCCCAGCTTTCAATTGGCCCTGCCCTTTGCAGGCCTTCGCGTGAAAGACGGCCTGTGCGACCGCATGCGCGAGCGCAGTGGCGAGCGGCCCTCGGTGGACACGCGTCAGCCCGACATTCGAATCTGGCTCTTTGTCGATGGCGAGAAGGCCACGCTGTCGATCGACACCACGGGTGAGCCGCTCTTTAAGCGCGGC
>CAZPRT010000141.1:0-2442 GCA_964589205.1 uncultured Bordetella sp.
CTTCGCCTGCATGCGGCCAAGGTCGGTGAGACCCGTTTCACCATGGGCGTGGCCCAGCCGCTGGGCCTGTCTGGAAAGCCCGCATCTGCTCCCTTGCTGGAGGGCATTCGCAAGGCCTTGGAGGCGGCAATGCTGCGCAACCTTCGCGCCACGGTGGACGATGCCAGCACCAAGGGCCCGCGGTTTCGGGCCACGGGCGAGATGCCCTTGGAGGCCAATCGGCCACCGGTGCCTGCCTTCCTGGAGATGACCACAGCCGTGCAGGCGGGCGTGGTGGTCGAGGCGCTGGTGGCTGGGCCACAGTCTGAGCGCAACCAAGAGGCCATCGAGCAGTTCTTCGACAGCCTTCGCGTGCCCGCGCAGTAATCCCAAGGCGCATTCATGCAGTCACGGCCCAGCACCTGGTCGATCGCGGCACTCGTCTGGCCGTTTGGCCTGGCCTATGCCCTCTCCTATGCCCTGCGCACCATCAATGCGGTCCTCTCGCCGGCGTTCGTGGAGGAGCTTGGCCTCTCGGCCGGCGCCTTGGGGCTGCTGACCAGCGCCTACCTGGTGGCCTTTGCGGCCATGCAGCTTCCTGTGGGCCTGCTGCTCGATCGCTACGGGCCGCGCCGGGTGGAGGGCAGCCTCCTGCTGCTGGCCTGGCTGGGCTGCATGCTGAGCGCGATGGCGGAGTCCTTCTGGTTGCTGTGGCTGGGCCGCGCCCTCATTGGCATGGGCGTGTCGGCCTGTCTCATGGCCTCCTACAAGGCCTATCGGCTTGCCCTGCCCATGTCATTGCAGGCACCCCTGGCCTCCACCATGCTGGTCATTGGCTCCTTCGGTGCCCTGTGCGCCACGCTGCCCGTGGAGTGGGCCCTCGGATGGCTGAGCTGGCGCGAAATCTTCTGGCTGCTCTCGGTCTGCTTTGGTCTGGCCTGGGCTGCGATTGTCTTTGGCCTGCCCCCGGTGCCTGCGCCCGAGCAGCCTACTGCGCGGCTCTGGGCCGATGCCCGTGCGGGCCTGGTCACGGTCATGACACACCCAGAGTTTCGGCGACTCATGCCCTTTGGCCTCATCACCTACGGCGGGCTGTTGGCCATGCACGGCCTGTGGATGGGGCCTTGGTTCCGTGTGGTCGAGGGGCAGTCGCCCGCAGATGCGGCCCTGGGAATTTTCATCATCACCGCCACGGTGATGGGCAGTCATTTGCTCACGGCCTGGCTGGCCAGCCGCGCTGCCGACTGGGGCTGGAGCCTGGAGGGCCTCATGCGCATGGGCCTCTTGGCCATGGCCAGCATGAGCGCCTTGGCGGTATTGGGCGCCTGGCCGCACCCATGGCTTGGCTGGATGCTCGTGTTTCTGGCAGGCGGCACTACCACGCTCAGCTACACCCGCTTTGCACAGTCCTTCCCAGACCAGCTCTCGGGCCGCGCCACCACGAGTTTCAACTTCCTGATTTTCCTCGGCGCATTCCTGGTGCAGTGGGGTGTGGGCCTCTTGATCGATGGCTTTGAAGCCTGGGGGTTGCTGGGCCCGCAGGCCATGCGGGCGGGTGTGGGCGTGTGGGTGCTGGGTCAGGTGGCCGCGCTGCTGTGGCTCATCCGGCGCGCAGGGCCGCCGGAGGATCGAGCGCACGCCGCAGGCTGATGGCCGCGGCCACCTCCGAGACCCCCAGCGGCGCGCCATCGGGCAGACCGGCCAAGTCCGCCACGGTTCGGGCCACCCGGGTCAAGCGATGCTGCACCCGCAGGCTCCAGCCCAGGTGCTCGGCCGATTGCGCCAAGAGCCGCTGGGCCGTGTCCTGCAATGGCGCATGCAGGCGAAGGTCTCCCACCGGCAGGGCCGCATTCAGGCAGCCCTGCCGATCCATGGCCCGGGCGTGGGCACGCGCCACCTCCTCGGCGCTGGGGGGTGGGGCGCTCTGATCGGCCTGGGCATGGGTGCGGGCCCGTGTCGCGTTCGGCCATGCGAGTTGCACGGCCAGGTCGAAGCGGTCGAGCAAGGGGCCCGAGAGCCGACCCCGATACCGGGCCACTTGATCCGGGCTGCAGGCACAGTGGCGGGTGAGGTGATTGGCGCCATAAAAGCCGCATGGGCAGGGGTTCATGGCCGCCACCAGCAAGGGCGCCGCGGGCAGCACCTGTCGATCGTGCACGCGGGCCACACGCACCTCGCCAGTCTCCAGGGGTTCCCGCAGGGCCTCGAGCGCAGCCCGATTGAACTCTGGCAGCTCATCCAAGAAGAGCACCCCGCCATGGGCCAAAGAGAGTTCACCAGGCCGAATGGGCTGGCCACCCCCAATGAGCGCGGCCATGGAAATGCTGTGGTGGGGCGCCCGATACGGCGGGCGACCCCAATCCGCCAAGGCCTCCACAGGCGTGCCCTGCTGCAGGCTCTGCAAGGCAGCCACCGTGCAAGCGGCCGGGGCAGACAAGGGCGGCAGCAGGCTGGGCATGCGCT
>CAZPRT010000142.1:0-2324 GCA_964589205.1 uncultured Bordetella sp.
CGGTGCACGGGCCACCTGAGAGAGCGCCATCTCGAAGGCCTGCAGTTGTGACGCGGCACCGCCCGGCACCTCCGCCTGCGCGTAGTGGGTCATGAAGCCCAGGGCAATGCCCTGCGCCCGATGATCTGCACAGGCCTGCAGCACGACGTTCATTTGATCAGGCCGAAAGCCCAGACGATTCATCCCGGTGTTGAACTTGAACCAGTGTCGGCCCTTGGCCAATGGGGCACGGTCCACCTTGGAGGCTCGCCACCAGTCCAACTGTCGAGGGTGATGGAAGACAAGGTCGAGGTCCAGCGCAACGGCCTGCGAAAGGTCTGCGGCCTCGAAGAGGCCCTCCAGCAAGAGGATGGGCTTTTGCCAGCCGAGCGATCGTGCGGCACTGGCCTCGTGAAGGTCGAGCACGGCCAGGCCATCGGCCTGCGCGAAGGCAGACACCGCCAGGTCGATGCCATGGCCGTAGGCGTTGGCCTTGGCCACCGCCCAGATGCGTCGATTGGCCGGCAGGGCAGCACGCAGGGCCCGAAGGTTGTGCGTCAGCGCGTCCGGCATCAGCACCAGGGAAATGGGACGAGGCATCTCAGGATTGTAGAGGCGGGCTCGCCAACGCCTCGCGCAGTTCACGGCGCAGGGCGCACAAGGCCAACCACGCCGCGCGCTTGCCGTGGGCCGAGAAAATCTGCTCTGCGCCGGGAAGGCCCGCATGCAGACGCTGATCGCCATCCAGGGCCACCGCAATCTCAATGCCTTTGGTGGCCGAGTCACCTGCGGCCCAGTCCAGGGCAAGGCCGTGGTCTCCCAGGCCCATGCCCAGCATGTTCTCGACCAGTCGGCGCAGACCCGGGTTCGGCCAAGGCCCCCGGATGTGAATGCGGGCCACAGACCCGTCGTCTGTTGGCGGTGCCACAGCCTGGTGTCCGGTCGCAGCATCCCTGGGCACCCACTGCACATCCAAGCCCAACACGGCCAGGCCTCGGCTGCTGATCATGCCGTGCTCACCTCGGCCAAGGCGCGCGCGAAGACCACCGCGTCCTCGCGTCGGCCCGAGTCTGCGGGGTAATAGCCCCGCCGGGTGCCGACCTCGGTGAATCCGTTGCGCTGATAGAGCCGCACGGCAGAGCGGTTGCTGGGCCGAACCTCCAGGAGCAGGCGTTCAAACCCCTGCTGCATCAAGGCGCGCATCAGCTGATCCAGCATCCACTGGCCCAGCCCACGGCGCTGACGGGCCGGCGCAATGGTGAAGTTGAGCAGGTGGGCCTCCTGCACAACGGGCATCCAGACGAGGTAGCCCACCATGGCCCCTTGCTCCACCAGCTTGAGCCCCTCGTAGCCTGCGGCCAAAGAGTCTTCAAAGTTGCCCGATGTCCACGGATGGCTGTAGGCCTGCTTCTCAATCACCATGATCGAGGCGATGTCGTTGCGATGCATGGGGGCCAGCACCAGGCTGGCTGAGACCGCCCGTTCGGCCAAGGTCTGCGCCACACGGTCGCGCACATAGAGCGGCTGGGCAGCCACCGGCATCACCGTGGCGGGATGGTCGGATGGACCCGCGACCAGCCGTTGCTCAGCGACCTTCATCACCTGGGCGGCCAAGGTCATGCCCTGGGGGTGGGCATCCTGCGCGAGCAGTGTGGCCCCGGCCAACCCCGTATCGAGTGCTGGCACCACGCGGGGGTCTCCCACCAGGCTGAGCTGCTGCAAATGGGCGCGCCAGTGCACCACGCCGCGAAAAGATTCGCCGAGCCGTGCATCGAAACGAATGTCGAAGAGCTGGTCGCGCTGCTGCGCAGTGCTGCCATTCGATGATGCGAGGGCGGCCATGGCCACGGCCTCGAAGGCACTCACCAGGTGAATCTTCAGGCCACAGGAAAAGCCCAGGCCCTGCGCCAGGCCCACGGCCATGCGCAGTCCGGTGAAGGAGCCGGGGCCATGACACACCACCAGGCCACCGAGGTCTGCCCAGCCCAGCCCAGCCTCCTGCAGCACGGCCTCGGCCATGGGCAGCAGCTGTGAGGCCTGGGCCTGACCCGCAGGGGTCTGCCTCGCATGCCAATGCCCCGGCGATGTGGCGAGCACCACGCTCGCCACCGGGCCCGAAGAGTCCAAGGCCAGCAAGGGCCAGTTCCATGCGGTCATTCGAATGCAGCGGTCATTTGCTGGTGAGCATCACCACGGCCTGGGCTGCGATGCCCTCCTCGCGGCCCGTAAAGCCCAGGTGCTCGGTGGTGGTCGCCTTCACATTGACCCAAGGCGCAGCCGTGTCCGCACGGATGTTGGCCACCATGTTGGGCACATGGGGTGCAAGCTTGGGCGCCTGCGCCACC
>CAZPRT010000143.1:0-2302 GCA_964589205.1 uncultured Bordetella sp.
GGCACTGGTCGCCAATAGCCTGCCCGAGGCTTTAGAGCGCATCGAATCCAAAGGGCTCGATGCGCTGGTCTCAGGCGGCTGCTTCCTAGATGCCCTTCCCCGCGGCATTCACAAAGGCTGGTCGGTGCAATGGCTCATGCAGCACTGGGGACTTCGGCCCGAGGCCGTGGTCGTGGCAGGAGACTCCGAGAACGACGCATCCATGCTGAGGCTCGCCCTGCCCGGCGTGCTGGTGGGCAACGCAGACGCGGCCCTGCGTCGCCTGGCCCCTCCCACGGACCACCGCGTTCACGCCACGGCACCGGGCGCAGCAGGAATCCTTGAGGGCTTGCGAACGCTCCAAAACAGGGGGGTGCTGCTCTCATGACCCGATTCCTGCTCATCTACCATCGCCAGCCCTTTGAAGAGGTTCTGGACGACCAGGGACAGACCCAACGCATTCCGCCTCGGAGTCCCAATGGCATTGTTCCAAGCCTTACAGGCTTCCTGCAGCACCTGCCGCATCCCGATGGCGCGGGCTGGCTGGCCTGGCGCCTGACCCAGAAGGAGGAGGCGACCGTGCGCGTGGACGAGGTGCGGGTCGAGGCATCGCGTCCGAACGACAACCCGCTGCGGGTCCTGCGGCTTGGACTCACCCAGGCGGAGGTCGGGTCCTTCTATCACGTGACCTCCAAGGCGGCCCTCTGGCCCATCTTGCACTCCTTCCCGAGTGAGTTCGATGAACAGGCCGCGAACTGGGAACGCTTTCAGGCCGTGAACCGAAAGTTCGCGCAGGCTGCGGCCGAGAGCCTTGAAGCTGGCGGCGCCGCCTGGATTCACGACTACAACCTCTGGCTCGTTCCTGGCTACCTTCGCGCCCTACGGCCAGACCTCACGATTGGCTTTTTTCTCCACACGCCATTCCCGGGCCCCGATGTCTTCGGGATCTTGCCCTGGCGTGAAGAAATTCTGCGCAGTCTTCTGTGTGCGGATCGCGTGGGCTTTCATGTCGCCCGTTATGCGGAGAACTTCGCACAATCGGCAGAGTGCTTCTGCAGGGCCGAACCCAGTCGCAGAAGAAGTGTCGGCCGGCATCTCGCCCAGTTGGGAAGCGTGCTGCACCAGGTGAGTTATCCGACGGCCCTACTCTCCAAGAACCACCGCACCCATGTGGACGTGGCACCCATCGGCATCAATACCCAACTGATTCAGCAGGTGCTCAGACGCCGACAGACGAGCCTCGAGATTGCAAACATTCGTGCCCAGTTGGGTGTCGAGAAGATCATCTTCTCTGTGGGTCGAATCGATTACACCAAGGGCAGTAAAGAGGTGCTCGATGGCTTCGATCGACTCCTGAGCCGGCATCCCGAGTGGGTTGGACGGGTCAAGCTGGTGCTCACGAGCGTGGCCCCGGCCAAAGGCATGTCGGTCTATGAGGACATTCAACTCGAGATTGAACAACGCGTGGGCAACATCAACGGGCGCCATTCCGAACTGAACTGGGTGCCCGTGCTGCTCTTCACCACCCCAATTGGATTCGAAGAACTGGTGGCCTGGTATGCAGCCGCAGACATCTGTTGGATCACACCACTGCGGGATGGGCTCAACCTGGTGGCCAAGGAATATGCAATGGCTCAGCAAGATCGAGCCGGCGTACTGATCCTCTCCGAGTTCGCAGGCAGCGTGATTGAACTCGATGAGGCGATTCATGTGAATCCCTACAGCCGAGACAGCATGGACGCCGGACTCGACCGAGCCCTGACCATGGCACCGGAGGAGGCCACGGCCCGAATGCGAGCCATGGGCCAGCGCCTGCGGCTGCGCAGCCTCTCGAGCTGGACACGGCGCATGACCGAACTCTTTGCAAATCGTGAACTGACGCTCGATCCCGCAGAATAGGGGGATGTCATCCCCTGTTCAGATCGTTGGTGCCGGCATTGCCGGCCTGGCCTGTGCCATTGCATGTCGGCAACTGGGCCTGCCAGTCACCGTCTTCGAACAGGCCGATGGGCCGCGACCCGAGGGGGCCGGCATCCAATTGAGCCCCAATGCCGTCCGGATTCTCAACAACCTTGGGCTGGCAACAGGCCTACATGACTTCGCGGTGGCGCCCAGGGCCATTCGCCTTCGAGATCTGCGCACCGGGGCCAGCCTGGCATGCCTTCCGGCCGGGCCAGACTTTGTCGCACGTTTTGGCCAGCCCACGCTCACCATTCGCCGTGCCGACCTGCAGGCCGTGCTGCTCGATCGGGCCAAGGCGCTGAACATTCCGGTTCTTTGGGGCCAACACATTCGGGCTGATGCGGCCACACACGCCTCAGCC
>CAZPRT010000144.1:0-2267 GCA_964589205.1 uncultured Bordetella sp.
GGGCATTGCCCTGGGCTTTATGACCCACTATGCGCAGGCTGAGGTGATCGGTGGCACTGCGTCACAACTGCAGGCCTTCGAGATGGCGCTCTCTCAGGTGGCCCGTGCACCGACGGAGGCCATCTCCACCTGCAACTCGGCTGCGGTCTGGTCTGAGATCAGCCAGGACGCAGAGTGGGTGCGGCCGGGCCTGAGTCTGTATGGGGCAAGCCCTTTTCTGGGGCCCTGGGCTGCTGGCGACGCTCTGCCGCCAGAGCATCACCGCGTGGCAAGCGCCGAGGCGTTGGGCCTCCTGGCGGGCGCTGAACTGCGAACCGAGATCATCGCTGTGCAGCAGGTGCAGCCTGGTGGGGCGGTTGGCTATGGCGGGCGCTGGCGTGCTGCACGACCGAGTCGAATTGGGGTGGTGGCCGCGGGCTATGCCGATGGCTATCCCCGCACGGCCCCCGATGGCACGCCCGTGCTGGTGGGTGGCGTGCATTGCATGCTCGTGGGCCAGGTGTCGATGGACATGATCACGGTCGATCTCACCGACCATCCCGAGCTCGATCTGGGCAGCTCTGTCGAGCTCTGGGGCGCACGGCTTCCCGTCGACCGTGTGGCCCAGGCCTGTGGCACCTCCGCCTACGAACTGCTCACGGCGGTGACGCCACGTGTGCCCAGGCAACGGTGAGCAAGGACAAGTCAGTCTTTCTGTGTGATGCCTGCGGCCAGTCCCATGCGAAGTGGCAGGGGCAGTGCGATGGCTGTGGCGCCTGGAATACGCTGTCAGTGGGTCGAGCGGCGGGCACCGGAAGGGCCGGCGCGAGAGCCGTGGGCTTTGGGCCAGCCAGGGGCGGGCAGGGGCTCAGTGAGGTCTCGGTGGTGGAGCTGCCACGCTGGAGCATGGGCCTCGATGAATTCGACCGCGTGCTCGGTGGCGGCATGGTGCCTGGCGGGGTGGTGTTGATTGGTGGTGACCCGGGCATTGGGAAGTCGACCCTTTTGCTGCAGGCGATTGCCGAGCATGTGTCCTCGGCGCAGGCGGCCAGTGTCCTCTATGTGTCGGGCGAGGAGTCCACCGATCAGGTGGCCCTGAGAGCCCGCCGCCTGGGGCTGGCCGATGAGGTCATGGGCCGCATCGAGATCCTTGCGGAGACGCACCTGGAAAAGGTGCTCGACTGCATGCAGCAGCGCCGGCCTCAACTGGTGGTGATTGACTCCATCCAGACGGTCTTCTCGGACCAGGTCGGTGCACTGCCAGGGTCGGTCTCTCAGGTGCGCGAATGCGCTGCACAGCTCACGCGCTGGGCCAAAGAGACGGGCCGTGGTCTGTTCTTGGTCGGCCATGTCACGAAGGAGGGTGCCCTCGCAGGCCCTCGGGTGCTTGAGCACATGGTCGATGCGGTGCTCTACTTCGAAGGCGATCCACAGGCGGCCTTTCGTGTGGTTCGGGCGGTGAAGAATCGGTTTGGCACCGTCAATGAGTTGGGTGTCTTCGCAATGACCGACCGCGGCCTCAAGCCGGTGACCAATCCGTCGGCGCTCTTTCTCACGCAGGCCCAACTCGGCAGCGCCTCTGAGCCGGCCCAGCGGGTGTCGGGGTCCGCGGTGCTCGTCACACAGGAAGGCAGTCGCCCCCTGCTGGTGGAGGTGCAGGCGCTGGTCGATGAGGCCCACTCGGGGCAGCCGCGTCGGCTCTGTGTGGGCCTGGACCCACAACGCCTGGCGCTCCTGCTCGCCATCTTGCATCGGCATGCGGGCATTCCGTGCTTCGATCGCGATGTCTACCTGAATGCGGTGGGCGGTGTTCGCATTCAGGAGACAGCCGCAGACCTGGCCATCCTTGCGGCCGTGGCCTCGTCCCTGCGTGATCGGCCCTTGGCCCCGGGCCTCGTGGTCTTTGGTGAGGTGGGCCTTGCCGGCGAGGTTCGTCCATCGCCGCGCGGCCAGGAGCGACTGCGCGAGGCGGCACGCCTGGGCTTCGTTCGGGCGATCGTGCCCGAGGCCAACGCTCCCAAGCGGGCCATTTCGGGCCTCACGGTTCGCCCGGTCTCGCGCCTCTCAGACGCGCTGGCGGCAATCTTCGAGGATTGAGTGCGCGGCCTGTCGGCCGGCGCGCACTGCAGATTCAATGGTGGCGGGGTAGCCGAGGCAGAGGTCGTCTGCGGCACGCCACAGGCCGGACCCCAACAGGCCTGCGCTGCCCCAGGCCTGGCCTGCGTCGACCAGGCCTGCCGTGCAAGCCCAGGTGGCATGTCGTTCGTGTGTGATGCGATGGCGCCATT
>CAZPRT010000145.1:0-2248 GCA_964589205.1 uncultured Bordetella sp.
TGCTCATGTCGCTCCAGGCCCGTGCACCCATCGACTTCGAACTGGTCGCCGTCAATCTCGACCAGGGCCATCCTGGCTTCCCAACCGATGTCCTGCCCAATTACCTGCAAGCATTGGGCGTGCCGTTTCACATCGAAACGCAAGACACCCACAGCATCGTCAAGCGCGTGATTCCCGAAGGCCAGACCATGTGCTCGCTCTGCTCGCGACTTCGCAGGGGGGTCTTGTATCGGGTGGCCGATGAACTCGGGGCCACCAAGATTGCCCTGGGCCACCACCGGGATGACATCCTGGAGACCTTCTTTTTGAACCTGTTCTTTGGCGGCACCCTCAAGACCATGCCACCGAAGCTGCGCTCCGACGACAGCCGCCACACCGTCATTCGCCCACTGGCGTATGTGGAGGAGCAAGACCTCGAGGCCTGGGCACAGGCCCGTGGCTTTCCCATCATTCCCTGCGACCTCTGCGGCTCGCAGGAGAACCTTCAACGTCAACAGATCAAACGCATGCTGCAGGACTGGCAGCGCCAACACCCCGGCCGCATTGAATCCATGTTCCAGGCCCTGGGCCGCGTGGTGCCCTCGCACCTGCTCGACCGCAGCCTCTTTCCCTTCCAAGACCTGGGGCGGCCCATGCCATGACGTCCATACTTCGAATGCTCACCATTCTGCTGGTGGTCTGGCGCCATGGGCTCGATCAGCTCGCCGTCGATGGTGCGCAGCGTGGGCTGGACTCTCGGCTGCTGAGCGTTCTGCTGGCCGTGCTGCGATTTGGCCGGCGGTTCGACAAGAGCCGCGGCAGCCGCATCCGTGAGGCCCTGGAGAGCCTGGGCCCGATCTTCGTCAAATTCGGTCAGGTCCTCTCGACCCGTCGCGACCTCCTCGCACCCGACATTGCCGATGAACTCGCCCTGCTCCAGGACCAGGTGCCGCCCTTCAACTCCCAGCTCGCCATCGCCACGATCGAGGCGGCCTTTGGCCAGTCCATCAACGACCTCTTTGAATCCTTTGAGTCCACGCCGGTGGCCAGTGCCTCGATTGCGCAGGTGCACTTCGCCCGGCTCAAGGGCGGCCGAGAGGTGGCCGTCAAGGTCCTGCGGCCCGGCATGGCCCACATCATTGACAAGGACCTCGCCCTGCTGAGGCTCTTTGCCCAACTGGTGGAGCGCTTCTCGTCCGATGGCCGCAGGCTCAAGCCTCGCGAGGTGGTCGATGAGTTCGACCACTACCTGCACGACGAGCTCGACCTGGTTCGAGAGGCGGCCAATGCCGCCCAGCTGCGTCGCAACTTCTCGGGCTCGAGCCTGCTGCTGATCCCTGAGATGATCTGGGACCTCTGCCGCCCGGATGTCATTGTGATGGAGCGGGTCTACGGCATTCCCATCAACCGCATGCAACGGCTGCGAGATGCTGGCATCGACCTCAAACAGCTCTCACGCGAAGGCGTGGAGATCTTCTTCACCCAGGTCTTTCGAGACGGCTACTTCCACGCCGACATGCACCCGGGCAATATTTTGGTGGCCGACCGCGGCCCTCACTTCGGCCATTACATCGCCCTGGATTTCGGCATCGTGGGCACCCTCTCCGCCTTCGACAAGAACTACCTGGCCCAGAATTTTCTGGCCTTCTTCCGGCGCGACTACCGCCGGGTGGCGGAGCTGCACGTGGAGTCGGGCTGGGCCCCTGCAAATACCCGGGTCGAGGCGCTGGAGGCATCGGTGCGGGCCGTCTGTGAACCCTTCTTCGACCGGCCACTCAAAGAGATTTCCTTGGGCCAGGTGCTCCTGCGACTCTTTCAGGCGTCTCGACGATTCAATGTGGAAATTCAGCCTCAGCTGGTGCTGCTCCAGAAGACCCTGCTCAACAGTGAGGGTCTGGGCCGACAGCTCGACCCAGACCTCGACCTCTGGGTCACCGCCAAGCCCTTTCTCGAGCGCTGGATGAAGGAGCAGATTGGTCTGGAAGCCTTGAAGCAGAACACCCTGCTCGAGGCGGGCCGCTGGGCGCAGCTCCTGCCACAGCTGCCACGGCTCGCCCATGCCGCCCTCACCGTGGCCAGCCAGCCCAAGACAGATGCCTCGGCAGAACAGTTCGAACGACTCTTGCAGGAGACTCGCCAGACCCGGCGTTGGCTGCAGGCCCTGGTGCTCATTCTGGCCATCTGCCTGCTGGCCCTGGTGATCCCATCGATCTGGCCCCCCACCGCATTGCCGCCCACCTGAATCAACCCTCACCCAGCAAGGAGGATC
>CAZPRT010000146.1:0-2245 GCA_964589205.1 uncultured Bordetella sp.
GGCCTCGGGGCCCACGATGGTCCAGGCCACGCCCTCGCGCTCAACGAAGTCTGCGAGCTCGGCCTGCTGGCGAACGGGGTCGATGGGAAGGTTGATGAGGTCTGGGTCGGCCGCGGTGCCGCCGTTGCCCGGCGCCACATAAACACACTGCACCCGCGGGGAGCGGGCGATGCGCCAGGCCATGGCGTGCTCTCGTCCACCACCCCCGACGACCAAGACTTTCATGCAATCACCACATTTGAGTAGACGGCCTGAACATCGTCGAGGCCCTCCAAGGCATCGAGGAGCTTTTGCATCTTGGCGCCATCCTCGCCGGTGAGTTCATTGTGGGCATCGGGCCGCATGGTGACCTCGGCGAGTTCTGGGGCCAGGCCCTTGGCCTCGAGCGCGGCTCGAACTGCAGAGAGATCTGCGGGGCCGGTGAGCACCTCGACGGCACCTTCGTCATCGGTGATGACATCCTCCGCACCCGCTTCCAAGGCCACTTCCATGACGGCCTCCTCCGAGGTGCCGGGCGCAAAGAGCATCTGGCCGCAGTGCTTGAACATGAAGGAGACCGAGCCATCGGTGCCCAGGTTGCCCCCATGCTTGGAGAAGGCATGGCGCACCTCGGCCACGGTGCGGGTTCGGTTGTCGGTGAGGCAGTCCACGATCACCGCAGCACCAGCAATGCCGTAGCCCTCGTAGCGAATCTCTTCGTAGTCCACGCCATCGAGCTGACCCGTGCCGCGCTTGATGGCATCCAAGACCTTGTCCTTGGGCATGTTGGCATCGCCGGCCTTGTCCATGGCCAGGCGCAGCCGCGGGTTGATGCTGGCATCTCCGCCGCCCATCTTGGCGGCCACGGTGATTTCTTTGATCAGCCGAGTGAAGATTCGGCCACGGCGCTCATCCTGCCGGCCCTTGCGGTGCTGGATGTTGGCCCATTTTGAGTGTCCTGCCATGAGGGGTCTGTTCGCTTTCCTGATGAGACGGGCACCCAGGGTGCGCCACACGCGTTTGAAGCCACTATTATGGTGCTTTTACAGGAGAACAGCATGACCAAGGCAGTCCAGATTCGTGAGACCGGTGGCCCCAGCGTGATGAACCTGGTGGATGTGCATGTGGGCCAGCCCGGCCCTGGTGAAGCGCTTGTGCGCCACCATGCGATTGGCCTGAATTACATCGATGTCTACTTCCGAAGCGGTGTGTACCCGGCAGAAAACCTGCCCGTCACACTCGGCATGGAAGGCGCGGGCGTGGTGGAGGCCGTGGGCCCTGGCGTGACCCATGTGAAGGCCGGCGACCGCGTGGCCTATGCGGGCCGCCCCATGGGCGCCTACTGCGAGGCACGCGTGATGCCCGCGAGCCTGCTCATCAAACTTCCCAAGACCATCAGCTTTGAGACAGGCGCGGCCATGATGCTGCAAGGCATGACGGTGCAGTACCTGTACCGGCGCACGGCCAACCTGCAAAAGGGCCACACCATTTTGTTTCACGCGGCTGCTGGCGGCGTGGGCCTCATTGCCATGCAGTGGGCCAAGCTCATGGGCGTGAAGGCCATTGGCACGGTGGGCTCGGATGAAAAGATGGCCCTGGCCAAGGCGGCAGGTGCGGCCCATGTCATCAACTACAACAAGGAAGACTTCGTGGCCCGGGTAAAGGAGATCACCAACGGCCGCGGCGTGGATGTGGTCTACGACTCCGTGGGCAAGACCACCTTTGATAAATCTCTGCAGTGCCTTCGCAAGTACGGCCTGATGGTGAGCTTTGGCAATGCCTCTGGGAAGGTGGCGCCCTTCGACCTCGCCCAGTTGAATGGCCACTTGTTCATCACGCGGCCCTCACTCATGCCGTATACGGCCACGCGCGAAGAGTTGGAGTCCACGGCCGGGGAATTGGTGGACATGGTGGGCAGCGGCAAGATCAAGATCAACATTGCGCAGCGCTACCCCCTGGCAGACATCGTGCAGGCCCACACCGACCTCGAGGCCCGCAAGACCTCGGGCTCGACCATCCTGCTGCCATAACACCCCATGGCCCAGGCAGTTGGCGTGCCGCGGGCCTTGGCGAGCAGTGCTCGGCTGCTCTCCGACGAAGGGTTTGCTCGTCTGCGGTTGAGCACCGTGGGTGTGGTGGGCCTGGGTGGTGTGGGGGGTTGGGCGGCCGAGGCACTTGCCCGCTCGGGCGTAGGCGGCCTGGTCTTAGTGGACATGGACCACGTCGCCGAATCGAACCTCAACCGACAAGTGCAGGCCACCCACCA
>CAZPRT010000147.1:0-2218 GCA_964589205.1 uncultured Bordetella sp.
CACTTTCAAAATTCTTGGTTTCGGCTACGACGACGCCCCTTGGGGTGCGCTGGAGGCGGCCATTGCTGCGCACGGGCTACCGCCGGGGTTTGACGGCTTCCACATCCATCGCCCCGCTGGCCTGGATTGCAGTCAAGACGACTTCGACATGCAGCTCTGCGCGGCCGACTTGAACTTCGTTCGCGGCGAGGATTCCTTTGTGCGTGCCCATTGGGCCGCGGCGAGTGCTCGGGCCGTGCCCTTTGTCTGGCAGCCCTGCCGGCAGGCCGATGCCGCGCATCGCGACAAGTTGGTGGGCTGGATGAATCAGGTGCTGCCGGGCGATGCGCTCGCAGCGTTGCGAGATTTTCATCTCGCTTTCAATGGGCTGGCGGGCGAGGCCTCATCGAGTGCTGAAGATTTAGGTGCTGCCTGGCAGCGCCTCTTGCGCGGCTGGGAGGAGATGCGGCGGGCGCTTCAAGCCTCTTGCCAGCGGCTTGCCCAGCGGCCTGCGCTGGAGGATCGGTTGATTCAGCTACTAGAGCGGGGGTGAGGCACCGCTTGAGGCGTTATCTGTGCAAGTCCAAAAGACGCTCTAGGTTCCCCCTCACCGCGAAGCGATCCCGCTCAGACAAGAGCCCTGCCTTCCGAATTACCAACTGGTTGTCCAGGGTAAACAACTTCATGCGAACGACAGAAGTTGACGACAGCCCTGCGTAAGCCAAGTCTTGTATCGGCGTATCCAATGGCCAATCGGACTTTTTCGCACTGGTAATCATGGCGAGCACCGAGTGACCCGCTTCCAGACCGAACACGCTCGGATTTGAGATGACCAGAGCGGGCCGCCTCTTTGAACTCGTGCGCTCTGTAAACGGGAAAGGCACCACCACGACATCAAATACATCAAAGGTCACGATAGGCCTCGTCATCCTCTCGAGAAGACCACTCGCTCAAGGTCCCTTCTAGGGCAGCGGCAAAGACAAGATCGATGGGACCAGCTTTTCGCAGGTGAATACCACCGGCCTCAATGTCAAAGGCGATGGAGTCACCGGCCTCGAGGCCGAGCGAGCGACGCACGGGCTCCGGGATGGTGGCCTGATACTTTCGGGTTAGTTTGCTGACGGGTGTTTGCATGACAAGCGCTCCGCTAGGTAATGGGTAATACTAGCATTACTCATTACTAATTGTCACGTGTTTTGCAATCCCCGCTGCTAGCGTCTCGAACATCCGATGCTGGCCAAACGACTGCACAAAGCCCAGGCGGGTCATGGTGGCCAACACTTCAGGCCGCACGCAGGCGAGTCGCATGGTCACTCCGCGCCCGGCGAGATGGGCATCCAAATGTTTCAAGGCGTCCAGGCCAGAACTGTCCACCGACAGCAGGCTTGAGAGGTCGAAGACCTGAATGGGTTCGAGCGGCAACTTGGGATCAAGCAGGTGCTCGAGCCGGCTCACCGCCCCGAAAAAGAGCACACCAGTGAGACGGCGAACTTCGATGCCATCTAGGCTTTTGCCTTGCCCGCTGTGCGCAGGCGCTTCACCGACGCTGGCTTCACCGACGCTCGCTTCCTCTATCTCCACCACCCCGAGCCGCCGAAGCTCCGCCTCACCCACCACCTCCACCCGTGTGATCTGGGACATCCGATAAATGAAGACTGCGCAGGCCATCACCAGGCCCACTTCCACGGCCACGGTGATGTCCACCACGATGGTGAGCACGAAGGTGGACAACAGCGTGGCCCGATAGGCGAGGCTGTAAGCCTTCATTTCTTTGAAGGCGCGCCACTCGCCCATGTTGTAGGCCACCACGAGCGCCACGGCCGCAAGGGCCACGAGCGGAATCTGCTCGGCCAGTGGTGCGGCCCCCAGCACAATGGCAAGGAGCACCAAGGCATGCACCATGCCCGAGACGGGCGTCTTCGCACCCGACCGAATGTTGGTCACGGTGCGCGCGACTGTGCCTGTGGCGCAAAAGCCACCAAAGAGAGGGCTCACGATGTTGGCTGCACCCTGGGCCATGAGCTCTTGGTTTGGGTCGTGCCGCTCTTTGGCCAGGCCGTCGGCCACGCGGGCGCAGAGCAATGACTCCACCGCGCCGAGCAATGCAATGGTGAGAATCGGCGCAAACAGAAACTGCACGGTGCTCCAGTTGAAGTCCGGCAGGCTGGGCGCGGGCAGGCCCCTCGGAATCTCACCGAAGGCACTGCCCACGGTTTCCACCGGCAGGCCCAACACGGCC
>CAZPRT010000148.1:0-2146 GCA_964589205.1 uncultured Bordetella sp.
TGGAGGGGAGACCCTTGGGGGAAGCACCATGTCGCTCAGATTAACACTCGGGGATTGGTCAGACGACCAAGTTGACGAGCCGGCCTGGCACCACGATGGCCTTGCGAACGGCCTTGCCGTCGCTGAACTTGGTGAAGGCCTCGTGGGCTGTGGCCAGGGCGATGATGTCGTCTTGGCTGGCCTGGGCTGGCACCGAGAGGCTGCCGCGCAGCTTGCCATTGACCTGCAGCATGAGCTCCACGGTGTCACGCACCAGCGCCTGCTCATCCACCTGGGGCCAGGGGGCATCGAGCATGCTGAGGCGGTCGGGGCCATGGCCGAGCGCCATCCAGAGCTCGGTGGTCAGGTGGGGCACGATGGGGTAGAGCACCCGCAGCAGCACGCCCATGCCCTCTTGAAGGGCGGCCTTCATCGGCACACCCATCTGTGCTTGCGACTTCGCAGCCTCTTCCAGCGTGTTGAGCATCTTCATGGCGGCCGAGACCACGGTGTTGTACTGGCGTCGGCCCAGGTCGAAGTCGGCCTGTCGGAGCAGTTCGTGTACTTGTCGACGCAGGTCTTGTGCCTGGGTGTCGCCCTGCACGGCGGCCCGCGTGGCCTCGGCGATGGGCGTGGCTGCGACCGTGAGCGTGGCCTGGTGGGCCTGGGCAAAGCCCCAGACCCGCCGCAGGAAGCGGTGGGCACCCTCCACACCTGCATCGGACCACTCCAGGGTCTGCTCGGGCGGTGAGGCAAACATGGTGAAGAGCCGGGCGGTGTCTGCGCCGTAACGGTCGATCAGGGCCTGTGGATCGATGCCATTGTTCTTGGACTTCGACATTTTTTCGGTGCCACCAATCGCCACGGGCTGCCCGTCGCGTCTCAGCACGGCCGCCTGTGGTCGGCCACGCTCATCGGTGTGAAGATCGACATCGGCGGGGTTGAACCAGGTCTTGCGGCCGTTGTCGGCCTCTCGGTAGTAGGTCTCGTTGAGCACCATGCCCTGGGTGAGCAGGTTGGAGAAGGGCTCCTCGAAGGAGACCAGCCCCAGGTCGCGCATGACCTTTGTCCAGAAGCGTGCATAGAGCAGGTGGAGCACGGCATGCTCAATGCCACCGATGTACTGGTCCATGGGCATCCAGTAGGACACGCGATCATCGACCATGGCCTTGGCCGCATCGGGGCAGCAGTAGCGCATGTAATACCAGCTTGAGTCGATGAAGGTGTCCATGGTGTCGGTCTCGCGCCGCGCCTCGGCCCCGCAGGTGGGGCAGGCCACCTTCAGGAAGGCCTCGCAGGACTGCAATGGGTTGCCACTGCCATCGGGCACCAGGTGGTCGGGCAGCACCACGGGCAGGTCTGCCTCTGGCACGGGCACTTCGCCGCAGGCCGGGCAGTGAATGATGGGAATGGGGGTGCCCCAGTAGCGCTGCCGAGAAATGCCCCAGTCTCGCAGTCGGATGGTGGTCTTGGTCTCTCCCAGCCCCTTGTCGGCGAGCAGCCTGGCCACGGTCTCCACGGCCGTGGTGTGGTCGAGCCCGTCGAGCGGGCCCGAGGCCACGCAGGTCACACCCTGCTTGTCCGCATACCACTCCTGCCAGGCGGTGTCGGAGAAGGTCTGCCCTGCCTTTTGGATGACCTGCCGAATGGGCAGGCCGTATTTTTTGGCGAAGGCAAAGTCGCGCTCATCATGGGCGGGCACGCCCATGACGGCACCATCGCCATAGCTCATGAGCACATAGTTGCCCACCCAGACCGGCACGGCTGCTCCTGTGAGGGGATGAGACACGGCAAGGCCCGTGTCCATGCCTTCCTTCTCGCGTGTGGCGAGGTCGGCCTCGGCCACGCTGCCCGACTGGCAGCGCTCTACGAAGGCCGCCAGTGTGGGGTTGGAGGCTGCAGCCAGACTGGCCAGTGGGTGCTCGGGGGCCACGGCCATGAAGCTCACACCCATGATGGTGTCGGCCCGTGTGGTGAAGACGTGGGTGAGGCCGCCCTGCACCAGGCTGCCGGCGGCATCGCGAATGGTGTGGGGGAACGCAAAGCGCACGCCCTTGGACTGGCCAATCCAGTTCTCTTGCATGAGCTTGACCCGGTCGGGCCAGCCCAGGCCTTCGAGCCCATCGATGAGCGCCTGGGCATAACGGGTGATGCCCAGGTAGTACAT
>CAZPRT010000149.1:0-2136 GCA_964589205.1 uncultured Bordetella sp.
TGATCGAAAAAAAATCGCCCCGAGCAAGCCCGGGGCGATTGTCTCTTACAGCAGGTGCTTGAGAGATCAGCCGTTCAGGTCGTAACGATCTGCATTCATCACCTTGACCCAGGCTGCAACGAAGTCTTGTACGAACTTCTCTTTGTTGTCGTCCTGGGCATAGAGCTCAGCGTATGAGCGCAGGATGGAGTTCGAACCGAACACCAGGTCTGCACGGGTCGCCGTGAACTTGGTGGCGCCAGACTTGCGCTCCACGATGTCATAGCTGTTGCGGCCGGTGGGCTTCCAGCTGTAGGACATGTCCGTGAGCGTGACGAAGAAGTCATTGCTCAGCACGCCCACACGGCTGGTGAACACACCATGCTTCGTGCCCCCGTGGTTGGTGCCCAGCACGCGCATGCCACCGATCAGCACGGTCATCTCGTGGGCGGAGAGGCCCATGAGTTGTGCGCGGTCGAGCAGCATTTCTTCGGGCTTGACCACGTAGTGCTTCTTCTGCCAGTTGCGGAAGCCGTCGGCCAGGGGCTCGAGTACCGCAAACGACTCGACATCCGTGTGCTCTTGGCTGGCATCGCCCCGACCAGGTGCGAAGGGGACGGTGATGTTGAAACCACCGGCCTTTGCAGCCTGCTCAATGCCCACGTTGCCGGCCAGAACAATCACGTCGGCCACGCTTGCACCGGCATCCTTGGCAATGCCCTCGAGCACAGCCAGCACCTTGGCCAGGCGAGCAGGCTCGTTGCCTTCCCAATCCTTCTGAGGAGCCAGGCGAATGCGGGCACCGTTGGCGCCGCCACGGAAGTCGGAGCCACGGAAGGTGCGGGCGCTGTCCCAGGCGGTGGCAACCATGTCAGCAATCGACAGGCCGCTGGCGGCAATCTTGGCCTTCACAGCATTGACGTCGTACTTCGTGCTGCCGGCAGGGATCGGGTCTTGCCAGATGAGGTCTTCCTTTGGAACTTCAGGCCCGATGTAACGGGTCTTCGGCCCCATGTCGCGGTGGGTCAGCTTGAACCAGGCGCGCGCAAAGACATCCGAGAAGTAGGCAGGATCTTTGTAGAACTTCTCAGAGATCTTGCGGTACTCAGGGTCGACCTTCATCGCCATGTCGGCGTCGGTCATCATGGGCTTGACCTTGATGGAGGGATCCTCAACGTCGACCGGCATGTCTTCCGGCTTGATGTTGATGGGCTCCCACTGGTTGGCACCGGCCGGGCTCTTGGTGAGTTGCCACTCGTAGTTCAGCAACAGGTGGAAGTAGCCGTTGTCCCACTTGGTGGGGTGGGTCGTCCATGCACCTTCGATGCCGCTGGTCACAGTATTTCGGCCAACGCCACGGCCCTTCTTGTTCAGCCAGCCAAAGCCCTGGGCTTCCAGGTCCTCGCCTTCGGGGTTGGGGCCCAGGTCAGCGGCGCTGCCATTGCCGTGGGCTTTTCCAATGGTGTGGCCACCGGCTGTCAGTGCAACAGTCTCCTCGTCGTTCATGGCCATGCGGGCGAACGTCAGCCGCACATCGTGTGCCGTGCGCTGTGGGTCGGGCTTGCCCATCACGCCTTCGGGGTTCACGTAAATGAGGCCCATTTGCACAGCAGCGAGTGGGTTGTCCAGCGACTCCCGGTTCTCACCGGCGCCGTCATAGCGCTCGGAGGCGAGCCACTCCTTCTCGGAACCCCAGTAGATGTCCTTCTCGGGGTGCCAAATGTCCTCGCGGCCAAAGCTAAAGCCGTAGGTCTTGAGGCCGGTGGACTCGTAGGCCACATTGCCAGCGAGGATGAAGAGGTCGGCCCAGGAGAGCTTGTTGCCGTATTTCTTCTTGATGGGCCACAGCAGACGACGGCCTTTGTCGAGGTTGCCGTTGTCGGGCCAGGAGTTCAGGGGGGCGAAGCGCTGGGCGCCGGTGCCTGCGCCGCCGCGGCCATCAGCGATTCGGTAGGTGCCGGCTGCGTGCCAGGCCAGGCGAACCATGAGGCCGCCGTAGTGACCCCAGTCAGCTGGCCACCACTCTTGGCTGTCGGTCATGAGCGCGACGAGGTCTTTCTTCACGGCCGCCACGTCCAGTTTCTTCACTTCCTCTCGGTAGTTGAAGCCCTTGAGCGGGTTGGTCTTGGTGTCGTGCTGGTGCAGGATGTCCAGGTT
>CAZPRT010000150.1:0-2093 GCA_964589205.1 uncultured Bordetella sp.
GGTGCGAGCTTGCGACGGCCCTAGGCCCTTCCGGAGACATAGGCAGCGGTGTCTGCCGTCCAGACCAGCAGCGCAATCGAGAGCAAGAAGGCCAGGCCCTCCTGCCGGGCCAGCCAGATCGCGGACAAACAGCCCACAGTCAAAAATACAGCGAGCACCAGGCCGGAGGCGCCGACCGGCGAGCGGCCCCGGCGCAAGGCCATGGGCAGCATGATCAGCCAGACCAGGCACACCGGAAAGAGCACCCAGTCAAAGAGGTGCCAAGGGCTAAAGAGTGGATCGTTCACCAGCGGAACCGCCCAGGCCATGAGAAAGGCGCTGGCCGCCAGCCTCGGGCCCGGGCTGAGGCGAAGGAGGCCTGTCCACTCCCAAAGGCAGAGGGCGAGCACCGCTGCAGCAAAGACCACGAAGCCACTGATGGAGCTCCAGAGTGCATAGGGAACCACGAAACCCAGCAGGACTGCTGCGGTGAGAATCCTCAGTCGCATGTTCGAGCAGTCACCACTTGCTCAGAGGTGCGCCCGAAGCGACGCTCGCGCTGCTGATAGGACACGAAGGCGGCCTCGAGGGCTGCATCATCGAAATCGGGCCAGAGGGTGTCGGTGAAATAGAGCTCGGTGTAGGCCAGCTGCCAGAGCATGAAGTTGCTCACGCGGGTCTCGCCACCCGTGCGAATGAAGAGATCGGGCTCGGGGAGGTCTGCCAGGCAGAGGTGCGGCGTGAGCTGCTCCTCCCCAATGGGCTGCCCCGCGGAGGCCAGTGCGGGATTCTCATCGAGCATCTTGCGCACAGCACGCAGCATGTCCCAGCGGCCGCCATAATTGACCGCCACGGTGAGGACCAGGCCTGTATTGTCTCGCGTGGCCAGCTGCGCCCGCTCAATGGCCTTTTGCAGCTTGATTGAGAATGCAGAGAGATCGCCGATGATGCGAAGCTGCACACCATTGGACTTCAGTGACTTCACCTCACGCTCGAGGGCGAGCAGGAAGAGGTTCATGAGGAAACTGACCTCCTCCTCGGGACGCCGCCAATTCTCGGAGCTGAAGGCAAAGACGGTGAGCGCCTTGACCCCACGGCGGGCACAGCCCTCCACCACGCCACGCAGGGCCGCCACACCACGCTCGTGGCCAGCCATGCGGGGAAGGTGCCGGGCGGTGGCCCAGCGGCCATTTCCGTCCATGATGACCGCGACATGCTGCGGCACCTCGTGGACCTCCGGCACAAGCAAGGTCGAACTCTGCTGGACGGGCTTGGACGACTTCGGCATCAGACCGTCATGATCTCTGACTCTTTCTGAGTCAGCGCCTTGTCGATCTCGGCCACGAAGCGGTCGGTGAGCTTTTGAATGTCGTCCTGGGCCCGGCGCTCGTCATCCTCGGAGATGAGCTTGTCCTTGACCAGCTTCTTGAGTTGCTCGTTCGCATCACGGCGAATATTGCGAATGGCCACCTTGCTGTCCTCGCCATCGGACTTCACGACCTTGGTGAGTTCACGACGACGCTCTTCGGTGAGGGCCGGCATGGGAACCCGGATGGAGTCTCCGCTGCTTGCGGGATTGAGGCCAAGGTCGGAATCGCGGATGGCCTTCTCCACAGGGCCGACCATCTTCTTCTCGTAAGGGTTGACGCCAATGGTGCGGGCATCCATGAGGGTGAGGTTGGCCACCTGTGAGAGCGGTGTGGGATTGCCGTAGTAGTCGACCATGATGCCCTCGAGCAGCCCCGTGTGGGCGCGGCCGGTGCGCACCTTCGCCAGACCTGACTTCAGGGTGTCGAAGGTCTTGGCCATCTTTTGTTCCGTGGATTGTCGAACCTCTTGAATGCTCATCGGTGTTCTCCTTCTTGATGAGAAAGATTAGACATGAACAAGAGTGCCTTCCTGCTCGCCGCGAACAGCGGCCAGCAGCGCACCCGGCTTGAAAATGCTCAGCACCCGGATCGGCAGGCGCTGGTCTCGACACAGCGCAAAGGCGGTGGCGTCCATGACCTTGAGGTCTTTGGCAATGGCCTCATTGAAGGTCAGGCTGGCATAACGCGTCGCGCTTGGGTCTCGGGCCGGATCGGCACTGTAGATGCCATCGACCTTGGTGGCCT
>CAZPRT010000151.1:0-2073 GCA_964589205.1 uncultured Bordetella sp.
GACGTCACTCTACCTGTTGTCTTGAGAATCGGCACCATTCTGAGGAACTTGAGCCCATGGGTGAAAAATGTTGCGGGCGGGCTGTGGGGCTGGGCATTCATGAGGCCCTGGCCTGGCCGCGGCCCACCACCTGACCTGTGGTGATTCGACCGGACTCCTTGTTTTTAAAGCGAATTTGGTCCCCAAAGCGGCCATCCTCGAGGGCTTCCACGGTAATTTGAATGCTCAGGCCTGGCACCCGTTCCACCGCGAGCACCACCGGCTGACCCCGGCGCACCAGCACAGCAGGCCGAAGGTCGGTGGCCCGAATGGCCTGACCGGCCGGAATGGCCCGAACCACTTGAGCGAACTCTAAGCCATCGGTGGTGGTGAAGTAGGTGCTTGCAGGCCCGGCGAGTGGCCGCTCCCGCAGTTCAAAGAGGGCTGGGTCCACGGGCTGATTGGCCGACAGGTTGGCCAGTGCCACCACCACCTTTTTCATGGGTGGGCCAGCTGGCGTGGGCCGGCTGGTGGCGGGGCGAGCTGCGGCCTGGGCCGTGGCGCCCGCGTCGGTTCGCTGAAGGAAGACTGTCCAGTCGGGCTTGGGGCATCGGGCCCGTAGGCTGGCCGGCTGGCTGGGGAAGGGCTGGTCGAATCGAATGGGGCCTTGGCAGCTCTGTATTTGAAGCCGCGCATCCAGCGGGGCAAAGGCAATGGTGGTGTCTGCAGTCTGGCCGGGCTTGCTGCCCGATAGCCACTGCTGGGCCTGCCCAAAGAGCGCGGCCTCGGCGGCATTGGATTGGGCACTTGCTTCGTTGGGTGCTGCTTGGGCGGTGGCCAGGCAGCAGGCAGCTGCAAGGCCAGCGCCGAGGCCCCATGAGATGAGTCGGGGCAGGCGCGGGCGCTCGTGGGCCCAGGGCATGTCGCGGCGGTGTATGTAAGCGTTCATCTGCATGCCAGCCTTCAAGCAAAACCCAGACCAATTTTGTTGGCACGGCTTTCGCTTCTACCCCGGGCATGAAAGTACATGTTCAACCCGGCGACACCCTTTCAGGCCTCACACGGCAGGCCCTGGGGCAGCTTGGCCAGATGCGGCCTGCGGATGCACAGCGCATGCCATTCCGCGACCTCATGGCCCGCATTCACACGGTGGCCGAACACAACCATATTCAGAACCCAGATCGTATTTTGGCGGGCCAAACCATTGATTTTTCTGCACTACTCAATGGAGGCCCCGTTGCAAAAGGATCATCAATTGGTGGAACGGCTGGTGCCGTTGGCCAGCCCCGTCTGGCAGACACCCTGTCGGCCAACGAGGCCGCGGCCGTGGTGCTGGGCGAGCGCACTGGTACGCAGTATCGGGTGCTCGAGCGCACCCTTGACCGTGCCGTGGCCAAGGGCTACATCCCCACGGGCGAGGTGGCGGAGGTGAAACGCCGAATTCTCGACATGTCTCGAGAGCATCGATTCAATCCCGACGACTTTGCCCGCGTGGCCCTCATGGAGAGCGATGGCCTGAACCCGCGGGCCACCAACGGCAACTGCCATGGGGTCATTCAATTTTGTGATGGGCCAGACCGGGGTGCTGCCAGCGCGGGCTACGGCAAGCAGCCCGAGAAAATTCTGGACCTCAGCGTGCTCGAGCAGTTGGATTTGGTGGAGCGCTACTTTGAAGACACCGGTCTGCAGCAGTACAAGCCGGCCTCACTCGACAACCTTTACTTAACAGTGCTTTACCCGGCCGGCCGCAGTGAGCGCCAGATGCACCGCGACCTCGGCGTGCCTGGCCCCCAGGCGGCAGCCCTGCATGTAGGTGGTAACCAGAACGCCCCCATCACTCGAGCATCCCTTCGCAAGGGCCTGTTGGAGAACGCCAACGCGCGCCTGACCCAGTTCGCCTTGGCTCAGGCCCAGCGCGAACCCCTGGCGAAGGCCGAGACCAACGGCTGGCGTCGGCCCGCCACCAAAGAATTGTTGGCCGTGCGATGAGCGGGCCAGAACCCAATGACCAGGCGCCGCCCGTGAACGAGCACCCCATTGAAGCGATCACCACCGGCAAGTCCTTGCCGCTTTGGGCATGGCATGGCCGTTGCA
>CAZPRT010000152.1:0-2018 GCA_964589205.1 uncultured Bordetella sp.
CTGATCAGGTGGCCGACCGCCTGGAGCGGATGATCCAAGACGTGCCCAACATCGAGATGGTCACGAGCTTCTCCAAGCCTGGTGAGACCACGGTGATCGTGCAGGTCAAAGACGACTTCGATCCGGCCGAGGTGCCCGACCGTTTCTACCAGGTTCGCAAGAAGGTCACCGACCAGGCCGCCAGCCTGCCGTCCGGGGTGCGGGGCCCCTTTTTCAACGACGACTTTGGTGACACCTTTGGGGTGATCTATGCCCTGCAGGCGCCGGGCTATGCACTGGCCGACCAGGCCGACCTCGCGCGCCAGGCACGGTCTGCGCTCATGCGTGTGCCCGACGTGGGTAAAGTCGATATCTTTGGCCTCCAGGAGGAGCGCGTCTTCATTGAACTGAGCCGCGCTGCGCTGACACGCCATGGGCTCACGGCCAGCGCTGTGGCCCAGCAGGTGGGCGAGCAGAACGCGGTGGTTTCGGCTGGTGAGCTTGAGGCGGGCCGCTGGCAGATTCCGTTGGAGGTGCAGGCCCAGTTCGCCTCGCTCGAGGACATCCGAAGCATGCCCATCCGTGCCGGTGGGCTGCTGCTCAAGCTCGGGGATGTGGCGCAGGTGACGCGTGGCCCGCCAGACCCGGCTGCACCTGGGCTGCGGGTCAATGGGGTGCCTGCCATCGGGCTGGGTGTGTCGATGCAAGAGGGCGGTGACATCGTGGCCCTCGGGCGGTCATTGGCCGTCGCACTGGCGCAGATTCAGGCCGACCTGCCCCTGGGGGTGACCTTTGTTCAGATTCAAGACCAGCCCAGGGTGGTGCAGGAGTCGGTGCACGAGTTTCTGATCGTGCTGGGTGAGGCCATTGCCATTGTGTTGGTCGTGAGCCTGCTGGCCTTGGGGCTTCACCGTCGGCCACTGCGGGTGGACCCTCGGCCCGGGCTGATCGTGGCCATCAGCATTCCGCTGGTATTGGCCGTGACCTTTCTCATCATGCACCTCTGGGGCGTGGGCCTTCACAAAATTTCCCTGGGCTCCCTGATCATCGCCCTGGGCCTTCTGGTCGACGACGCGATCATTGTGGTGGAGATGATGGTGCGCAAGCTCGAGGAGGGCGCCAATCGCCTTCAGGCGGCCACGGCCGCCTTTGAGCTCACGGCCATGCCCATGCTCACGGGCACCCTCATCACGGCCATTGGCTTTCTGCCCATCGGCATGGCCAAGTCGGTGGTGGGTGAGTACACCTTTGCCATCTTTGCTGTCACGGCAGCAGCGCTCATGGTCTCTTGGCTGGTCTCGGTCTTTTTTGTGCCGGCCCTGGGCTATTGGCTGCTGCGCTCGCCGACACATGCGGCGCATTCATCCGCAATGGCAGCAGGCCCGCAGGCCGTGGGTCAGGGCGAGCACCAAGACACGGCCTTTGCGCAGCGTTTTCGGGCGCTGGTCTCTCGCTGTGTGAGCCGACCGCTCACGACCTTGGCGCTCACGGTGATGGTCTTTGTCCTGGGTCTCGTGGGCATGGGCCAGGTGGAGCAGCAGTTTTTCCCGGACTCCTCGCGGCCTGAGATTCTTGTGGATGTCACCCTGGCGGAGGGCAGCAGCCGTCGGGCCACCGACCAGGTTGTGCAGGCCTTGGCGGTCGCCGTGCTGGACACCCCTGGGGTGGGCACCGTGGCGAGCTGGGTGGGCGCCGGCGCACCGCGCTTTTTTCTCCCGCTGGACATCATCTTTCCCGACCCCAATGTGGCCCAGCTCGTGGTGCAGCCTGCCAAGGGGGCCGATCGGGAGGCCATTCTGGCGGCCCTTCAGGCCCGACTGCCAGACATCGCAACCGAGGCCAGGCCTCGTATCAAGCGTCTGCCCAACGGGCCACCGGTGCCGTATCCCGTGGCCTTTCGCCTGGTGGCCGATCGCCCAGAGGCCGCACTGGCGGCTGCGGAGCAGGTGCAGGCCCAGATGCGAGCCCACCCAGACCTGCGCATCGTTCATCTGAATTGGCAGGGCCAGCGGCCGGTGGCGCAGGTGCAGGTGGACCTG
>CAZPRT010000153.1:0-2002 GCA_964589205.1 uncultured Bordetella sp.
AGAGGACGTCTCGAATGACGATGGCCTGCACGACCGCGCGGCCGCCGGGCTTCAAGCAGCGGTGCAGGGTATTGAAGTAGGTGGGCCAGTAGGCCTCACCCACGGCCTCGATCATCTCGATGGACACAATCCCGTCGAAGCGGCCATCGGTATGGCGGTAGTCCTGCAGCCGAATTTCGCAGCGGTCTTGCAGGCCTTGCGCGGCCAGGTGCTCCTCAGCCCAGGCCTTTTGCTCCACCGAGAGGGTGATGCCCAGGTGGCGGCCGGGCTGGTCAAGCCGGCGCATGGCCAGCCCACCCCAGCCACAGCCGATCTCGAGGGTCTGGCTCTCCGGCCCCAAGGGGCCGAGCATCGAGAGGGCGCGGTCCATCTTGCGGTTCTGTGCACCAGACAAGTCGGTGGGAAGCTCGCCACGCATCTCACGGTCGGTGTAGATGGCGCTTGAGTACGTCATGGTGGGGTCGAGCCAGAGCCGATAGAAGTCGTTGCCCAGGTCGTAGTGGGCCTCGATGTTCTTCTTGGCCCGCTTGGTCGAGTTGCTGCGAAGCAAATGGCCGATGCGGTCGAGCAGCAGCAGCCAGCGGTGCCCAACAATGGCCTTGTCCAAGGCCTGCCGATTGGCCGCCAGCGTGCGCAGCAGGCCGGGCAGGTCGGGCGTGGTCCAGTCGCCGTCCATGAAGGATTCCCCAAAGCCAATGTCTCCTCGGCGCAGGGCGCGCTCAAAGGCGCGCCAGCGGCGAATCTCAAAGGTCTGCGGGGCCAGGTCGGCCTGCTGCAGGCCCTGCAACTGGTGTTCACCAGCCGGTGTGATGAGACGAATCTCGCCGATCTGAATGTTGCGCAACATGTTGAGCACCATCCGTGCGGTCAGCCCTGGGCTGCTCATGCGGGGGTCTCCTTTCTGGGTGCCAGGGGCACACGTTTGATCCAAAGTCGAAGGGCCTGCCAGTGAATCAGTAGGATCACCGACAAACTCTGAAAAGGGTGAAGCGCCCATGCGGCCAGGGCCGTGGCCTGGGTGAGTGGGCGGGTCTGACCGCTGATGCTCGTGATGAGCGCAGGCCCTTGCGGCTCGATGACCTCGATGCGCGCCAGGGCCGCACCATGGCTGTGGGCCAGGTGGTGAAAGCGAAACTGATACTGGCCACGCGCAGGAAAGAAGGGTGAGACATAGAAGTTCTTGTCGTGCCCGAGGGTGCGGCCGGCCCGGTAGCCTTGCCCGCAATCGAGCACATAGGCGTGTCGCTCGCCAAATGTGTTGTTCACCTCGGCAATGATGGCCAGGGTGTCGCCAGCTCGGTTCTCGCAAAACCAAAAGCTCACTGGCTTGAAGACATAGCCCATGCTGCGCGGCAGGCAGCTCAGCCAGATTTCACCATCCACCCCTTGAATGCCGGCAGCCTCGAGCTGGGCCCGTGCCCAATCGAGCAGGGGTCGGCCATCGCCGTGGTCTTGTGTTTTCACCTGGAGCAGCGCGGCCCGATCCAGGCCCCAGGCCCAGTTGCCAGTGTCTTGGCTGGCCGCCATGGAGACCAGTGGCAGCTGCATCACGGTCACCCGCGCCCGAAAGTGGTGGTGGGCTGGCGTGATGCGTGTGTGGATGACCTCGCCTCGCATCAGCCGAGGGTGCTGGCGGGGCGGGGTGGGCTGGGTCATGCGGCCAGTCGGGTGCCTTCGGTGGGTGCCTGGTCTTGGGCATGCCAGGCCAGCAGGGCCTCTGCAGCCTCCCGGCCCGAGCGAAAGCCGTCTTCATGAAAGCCGTAGCCCATCCAGGCACCAGCAAACCAGACCTGCTCATGGCCTTGAAGGCTTCGAATGGTCTCTCTGGCCGCCATGGCCGCCTGGTCAAAGACGGGGTGGGCATAGCGGATGGTCTCGATCTGGTGCTCGATGGCCGGTGGCCGCTCGGGGTTCAGGCTCACCAGGATGGGCTGCGAAAAGGGCAAGGACTGCAGCACGTTCATCCAGTAGGTCACGGACACCCGTGGGCTGGTGCCCGGCT
>CAZPRT010000154.1:0-1872 GCA_964589205.1 uncultured Bordetella sp.
TACCACTGCTTGGTCCAGTTGCCCTTCCAGTCGGCATCGCCCTGAAAGACCCAGTCTCGGTCCTCGGCGGGCAGGTCCTTCCAGGCGATGTCGGTGGCCACGCCGCGTCGGGCTGCGTGCATCAGCAGTTCGGCCTGGCCGTCCTCGTAGGCTTTGGTCTGCCATGGCTTGATCGCACCGGCCGCCAGGCTCAGCCGCTCATCGGGCACCACCAGGCCGGGGTCGATGCCAATCACGCGTCCAAAGCCCTTGCAGGTCTCGCAGGCACCAATCGGGGAGTTGAAGGAGAAGAGGGCGGGCCGGGGTTCCTTGAAGGAGAGGCTGCACGCCGCGCAGGCCAGGCTGCTCGAGAAGCGGCTTACGGTGTCGGTGTCGAGGAGCACCATCTGGCATTGGCCTTCCCCGAATCGCAGGGCGGTCTCGATGGCCTCGGTCACACGGGCCCGCTCGAGCGACTCGTTGCAGACAAAGCGGTCGGTGATCACCCGCACCGAGTCGCTGGTTCGGGCATGCACCTTGTTGAAGCCCTGGGTGGAGAGCCACTGCAGCAGGTCGTCCTCGGAGAGCGACTCGGGTGCGTCCCGCTCGAAGCACAGGGCGAGCTTTGTGCCCGTGGGCTGCGACATCACCAGAGTGGCGATGCCTTCAGCCGTGTCGCGATGGACAGGCAGCCCGCAGCCGGGGCAGATCAGGTCGGCCACCCGTGCATAGAGCAGCTTGAGGTGGTCGGTCAGTTCGGTCATGGTGCCCACGGTGGAGCGGGAGGTGCGCACCGGGTTCGTCTGGTCGATGGCAATGGCCGGTGGCACGCCGTCGATCGCATCCACCAGGGGCTTGTCCATCCGATCGAGGAACTGCCGTGCGTAGGCGGAGAAGGTCTCGATGTAGCGGCGCTGACCTTCGGCATACACGGTGTCGAAGACCAGTGAGCTCTTGCCCGAGCCCGAGACGCCAGTGACCACGATGATCTCCCCGAGGGGGAGGTCTACGGAGAGGTTCTTAAGGTTGTTCTGCCGAGCGCCCCGGACCTGAATGGCCATGGCTGCGGTCAGTGACCGTGCTTGTGGTCGTGGTCGTGCTGGTGGTCGTGCGCATGGTCGTGCGCATGGCCATGGCTGTGGTCATGAGCATGGCCGTGATTGTGGTGATGATCGTGGGCGTGGCCGTGGTGGTGGCTTGGGTCGTCGCAGCAGTGCTGGGCCTGCTCGGCCCGCTCGGTGGCCAGGGGTGTCGCCACCCGTTCGGCCAGGTTTGCATCGGTCTCGGCCTCGAGGGCGTCGATGGAGGGCAGGGGTCGAAAGCCCATGTCTTTGAGACGGGCCGCTGCGGCGTCGGCTGAAGACTCGCCCCGGGGGAACTTCACGAACTGGCTGCCGCATTCGATGGGGATCTGCTGGGCTGCGAGGAAACGCACGGCACGCATGAGTGCGGCTGGCTGGGTGCAGCTGATGACATGGAGTTTGATGCGGTTCATGGGTTCACGCTCAGGACGATCTTGCCAACATGTTGAGAGGATTCCATCAGGGCATGGGCCTTGGCCACATCGGCCAGTGGGAATTCCGCATGCATGAGGGGACGCAGGTGGCCACGGGCAAGCTCGGGCCAGAGGTTTTGTTGCATGGTGCGGGCGATGCGGGCCTTTTCCTCATTGGAGCGCGCACGAAGGGTTGAGCCCGTGAAGGTGAGCCGCTTGATCATGAGCAGCGTCCAGTCGAGCTTGACATCGGCCCCGTTCAGAAAGGCGATGGACACCATGCGGCCGTCGGCGGCCAGCACGCGAAGGTGCTTGGCAATGTAGTCGCCCCCCACCATGTCGAGCACGAGGTGAACGCCCTGGCCGTTGGTCTCCTCCTTGATGACCTTCTGAAAGTC
>CAZPRT010000155.1:0-1847 GCA_964589205.1 uncultured Bordetella sp.
GCCCGCAAGCTGGGCGCCGCGGTGGAGGAGGGGGCCGATTTCATTGTGATCACTCCACCCGCCCAGCTACTTACCGCCTCCATCTACACGTACGACGACCACCGCGTGGCGATGTCTTTTGCGCTGGCGAGCTTTGCTCACACCGGCGAGCGCAAACAGCAGTCCAAGCACGCTAGCGAGGGGGTTCAAGCAGCCGACGCGGGACACCAGGATTCTGGCGAGGGGGTTAATGCCCCCGTCGGTGAGACCGTGGTGTATTCGGTCGAGACGCGGGGGCATTCTCCCGAGCCCAGATCAGAGCAGACTCGCTCGCTCACCATTGAAGACCCCGCCTGCGTGAACAAGACCTTCCCCGCCTACTTTGATGTCTTCGCCGACATCTGCGCCCAGGCCGTGCCGGTGGTCGCCATCGATGGGCCCACCGCATCGGGCAAGGGCACCGTGGCCAGTCGCGTGGCTCAGGCCCTGGGCTTTGCCTATTTGGACAGCGGCGCCCTCTATCGGCTGCTCGCCCTGGCGAGCATGAACAGAGAACTGGCACCCACCGACGCCAGCGGCCTTGCGGCACTGGCGGCATCCATGGACATTGGCTTTGAGGGTGAGGCGATCTGGCTCGATGGCCGCGATGTGAGTGCTGAGATTCGAGCCGAGGTGGTGGGCAATCGAGCCTCGGAGGTGGCGGCCATCCCCGCCGTTCGTCAGGCGCTGCTGCGCAGGCAGCGTGACTTCGCCCGCCTGCCGGGGCTCGTGGCCGATGGACGAGACATGGGTTCGGTGGTCTTCCCGCAGGCGCAGACCAAGGTCTTTCTCACGGCCACGGCCGAGGCCAGGGCTGCCCGCCGCGTGAACCAGTTGCGCGCCCGTGGTGAGGCGGCAGACCTTGCCACGATCACAGCCGACCTGGCCGCCCGGGATGCCCGGGATGCCAATCGCGCCGTGGCGCCCTTGAAGTTCGTGCCAGGCCAGGGTGTGGTCTACCTGGACACCACAGATTGCGACATCGAGGCTGCGGTGGCGGCTGTTTTGGAGGCGGTCACGGCCAGCGCTAGCCGAACACCATTGAGCCCCTCGACAACCATTTGATTCACCAGGTTTTTCAGACTATTCTATTGGGCTAGCCGGTTGCTCCCCTCGGGGGTGGCCATTTTCTTCGTAGGCCTGCCAAAGGCCATCGATCAACGCCGTCGTCCGCGCTGTAGGGCGATGTGAAACTGGAAACCTTTTTGAATGTCCGCTCAACTTAACCAACAAGGTGCGCCTGCACCTGATTCGTTTGCCGCTTTATTTGCTGAATCCATTGCCCGCCAAGAAATGCGCGCGGGAGAAGTCATCACCGCAGAGGTGCTGCGCATCGACCAAAACCACGTGGTGGTCAATGCAGGGCTGAAGTCTGAAAGCTTCATTCCCGTCGAAGAATTCCACAACGACCAGGGTGCACTCGATGTCAAAGAGGGCGACTTTGTGTCGGTTGCAATCGAGTCGCTCGAGGATGGCCGCGGTGAAACCCGCCTCTCGCGCGACCGCGCCAAACGGCTGGCGGCCTGGGTGAGCCTGGAGCAGGCCCTGGAGTCGGGCGAGTTGGTGGTAGGCACCGTGACCGGCAAGGTCAAGGGTGGCCTCACGGTCATGACCAACGGCATCCGTGCGTTCCTGCCCGGTTCGCTGGTCGACACCCGTCCCATGAAGGACACCTCCCACATCGAGAACAAGACCCTGGAGTTCAAGGTCATCAAGCTCGATCGCAAGCGCAACAACGTGGTGCTCTCCCGCCGTGCGGTGGTCGAGACCTCCATGGGCGAAGAGCGCGGCAAGCTCATGGAGACCCTCAAAGAGGGCGCCGTGGTCAC
>CAZPRT010000156.1:0-1781 GCA_964589205.1 uncultured Bordetella sp.
GGCGGACTCGGTGAAGAGTCCACTGGCACGCAAGGCCTGGCGCACACCGTCGGCCGAGAGCCGGCCCATGGCCGGACGCTGTGAGAGCCACTGGCCAAGCACGTTGGTGCCCACGGTGGAGGAAGCGCCCTGTGCCCGCTGGGCCAGGCCGACAAAGGCCGCCCCCGAGAGCAATGAGAGCAGCCCCGAGAAATCGGCTGGCCGCAGAAACAGGCTGGCCACGGCCGGCGAAAGGCCGCCCACCGGTGGCGGCGCTGCGATGGGCCCAGGCAGCCCAGCCAACCCAGCAGCACCCTGCCCGGCTGCGCCGGCCGCTCCGCCCGCCACCGCACCGGGTCCGGCCTGCGGCACGAGCACCATGCCCCGGCCCATCTCGGTGTAGCGCAGCCAGAGCACCTCGCCCGGGCGAAACTTGAGCTGGGCCGGCAGTTCGACCTCACGGCCGTTCAATTTCAGCAGCAGCGTCTCCGCACGGGCCTCGACCACGCCGCGCACCACTTCATTGAATTTGAGCCCGAGTTCTCGGCCGACCGCATCGGCCACGGGAATCAGGCGGCCTTCCAGGTAGATGGGCAAGGGCTTCCCGCCCGCGGCCCCAATGGCATCGGGGCCCGTCAGCATCTGAGGGGCCCCATCAGGAAGGCTGACTTAACGGGGGAACCGAGGCCACCCGCGATGACGCTCGAAATCTTCCGCTCCCGTGGGGGCGTTGTTGGGCAGGTTCGGCAGGGCATGCATCTGGCCAGCCTGGGCCGAGGCCGCACCCATGTGACCCATCGGGGCCATGGCACCGACCGTGGTGGGCATCATCTGGCCCGTGAGCACGGCATGCAGCTCGGTGGGGCTGGGCAGCCGAAGCATGACCCCGGCAATCAGACGGTTGGGGTTGCCCCGAATGAAGGCCTGCGGGTTCATGGCGGCCACCGCCTGGTGGACGGCCTTGGGGTTGTAGGGGTGCGGGCCCATGTTGGCCGCCAGGATCTTTGCCAGGGTGTCGCCCTTTTTGGTGAGCACCATGTGGCCCTGGGGCATGGCAGCCGACTGGGGCGACATGCCGGTGCCGGGCTGCTTGGAGGGACCCATCAGGGTGCGCAGCGCCTGGGCAGTGTCTGGCATGGGCTGGGCCTGGGCGGCACCGGCAGCAAGCAGGCCCACCACGGCAGCCGACTGAACAACAAACATGGCAACGGACAGCGATCTCATAAACAACCCTTTCAATGTAGGCATCAGAGTGGCGAGACCACGAGCTGCTCAAGTGATGCGGGGCGAGGCCCTGCGATCACCTTCACAACAGCTCGATCTTCCACCACCGACACAACCTCTGCAAGGGCCAGGCCAGCGGCCACGCCCGACTCTAGAATTCTTTTCGGCATTTGCCCGGACCGCGTGAGCAAAAGCTGCTCCCCGGCCCGCAGGCCCACCCGCGCACCACCATTGACGACCAGTTCACCGCTGGGCTGACGCTCGATCACGGGGTACTCGGGCTTGTCGCAGGCCATGTGCTGGCGGAAATCCCGCTGCAAGCCGCCCAAGGCACTCTTTGCAATCTCGGGCTCAGCGAGTTGAACCTCGGGGGCATCCAAATAGCCCTTGGGCTTGCGGGACAGTGCGAGTCGCACCTGACGCGCAAAGACCGACTGGCCCGTAGCCCGATCCGACAAGACCACCGTCAGGCCCAGCAACCCCTGCTCGGGCGGGGGCTCGGTAAGCCCAACAACTGTGAGTGACTTCGAGAGCATCCCCCGGGGCTGTGCGGGCGGAAGCGGTCCAAGATCGTGGAG
>CAZPRT010000157.1:0-1772 GCA_964589205.1 uncultured Bordetella sp.
GAGGTCTGCGGCAATGGCACGGTCCTGCTCGGTGAGCGGCTGGGCGCGGGCCCGACCACCGGCGGCCAGGTTGCCGCGCGATGCACCGGCCGGGGGAATCCGGGCCAGGGCATGGGGCACAGGCTCGCCATCGATGAGCAGGATGCGCTTGTCGCCCTCCACGATTTCCGGCAGGTGACGCTGCGCCATGATGGCGCGCTCGCCCAAGTTCGTGAGCAGCTCGAGGATGACCGGCAGATTGGGGTCAGCCGCCTCGGTCACGAAAATCCCAGACCCGCCCATGGCATCAAGTGGCTTGTAGACCACCTTGGGGTGCTCCTGCGCGAAGGCATGCAGCTGCGCAATGTCGGCACTGACCAGGCCCGGTGGTCCCCATCGTGTGAACTCCAGGGCCGAGAGCTTCTCCCCGTGGTCGCGCAGGGCCTGCGGACGATTCACCACCCGCACGCCCATGCGCTCAAAAACCTCGAGCAGCTGGGTGGCCACGAGGTAGTTCACGTCGAAGGGCGGGTCCTTGCGCATGAGGATGATGTCGATGTCCTCAGGCCCCAGGCTGGCCTGCTCGAGCTCTGACCACCAGGGCTCGGCAGAGGCGCTGCTGGCCGAGTTGGATTGGATGGTGATGGCCGTGGCGGTGATGCAGGGCTGCACGGCAGGCCCGTTGGCACGGCAGCCGAGTTGGTCTGCGGTGGCGGCCCAGAGGCTGTGACCGCGCTGTTGGGCCGCCCGCATCATGGCGAAGGTGGAGTCTTTCTCGAGCTTGAAGCCTGCCAAGGGGTCGGTGATGAAAAGCAGGCGGGCCATGGCGTGGAGACGGGGAACGCTCGAGGGCGTCAGTTTGGGTTCTGTGCTGCGGGATGGGTGGCCTCGAGCTCGCGTGAGGCCGCGAGCAACGCGAGCCGAGAGATCACCCCGTAGAGATACAGGCGGTTGGGCATGGCATCGGGCTCCTCATGCGGCAGTGGCTGCTGGCAGCCACTGACAAACGGCAAGGGCACGAACTTGGCCCCCGGGGCATTGAGGTTCTCGTCGGGCCCACGGGTGGCATGCACCCGATAAAAGCCGCCCACCACGTACTTGTCGATCATGTAGACCACGGGCTCGGCCACCGACTCCCCTTCGGGCTCGCGAACGGTCTCAAAGGAGTGGACACCCTCTTGCACCAGCACGTCGGAGACGCTCTGGCCCTCCTTGATGACCGACATCTTGTTGCGCTGCTTGCGGTTGAGCGTGAGGATCTCTGAGGGATCTTTGATGGTCATGATGCCCATGCCGTAGGTGCCCGCATCGGCCTTCACCACCACATAGGGGGTCTGGCCAATGCCGTGTTCCTGGTATTTGAGGCGGATTTGATCGAGCACTTGCGAGACCTTCTCGGCCAGGCACTCCAGGCCAATGCCCGTCTGAAAGTTCACGCCCTGGCAGTGGTCGAAGTAGGGGTCGATGAGCCAGGGGTCGATCTGAAGGCGGGATGCGAACTCCTGGGCCACGGTGCGGTAGGCCGCAAAGTGCTGCGACTTTCTGCGCGAGGCCCAGCCGGCATGCAGCGGCGGAAAGACACGCTGGCCCTGCAGGCCTTGCAAGATGCTGGGCACGCCGGCGGAGAGGTCGTTGTTGAGCAGGATGAGGCAGGGGTCGAAGCCGGCCAGGCCAAGGCGCTCGCCCGTTCGAACCAGGGGTTCGAGCACGATCTGGTGCGGCTCGCCCGGGGCGTGGTCCACCTCGATGGGCGTGGGCTCGGTGATCTCGGGCAGCAGGCTTCCAATGCGAAC
>CAZPRT010000158.1:0-1652 GCA_964589205.1 uncultured Bordetella sp.
ACCTATGCATTGCCACGCCAACTGATCGTGGTGGTGGGCGCCCTGGCCTGTTTCATGGGCTGCCTTCTTGCAGCACGGCCCATCTCGCAGGCCTTGGAGTGGCTCTCGAATCGACTGGGTCTGGCCGCGCTCTTGGGCGCGGCGATTGTGCCGCTCTTTTATGCAGCCATCAGTCCGGCGGCGGGCTCGGAGTCTCTGAAAATTATGGTCTGTGGATTGGCGGGCCTGGTGGTGGTTCGTTATGCGCGGCAGGCCTACCTTGCGCGTGAGGTGCTCGAGGGCTTCATGAGCGTGGGCGGGCTGGTGCGCGCCCTGTTCGGGGCTGCTGCATCACCCAGCGCGGCCCGCGACATTCATCGCCACTTTCTTCGCGCCTTCGGTGGCGTGTTTCTGTTGGCCTTGGCGGTGGTGGCTGCAGCCGCGGTGGCTTTTAAGGATTTTGGTGGCGCACTGATCAGTGCCGCGGTCTTCCTGGCGCTCATCTTCATCATCTTTGGCTGGCGCTTTCTGGCGCTGGCCATGGGCCTGGGGGTGGTCCTGTCGGCCGCGGCCATGCTCACCGAACGTGTCATGGGCCGACTCCTCCTCATGCTCGAGCCCATGCAGGCCGCGGTGAGTGATTTCGCGCGGCTCATCAAATTCGCCGAAGGTGGGCAGCCCGGTGGCTATGGCCTGGGCCAGATTCAGTGGTGCAGCCACGAGGGGGCCTGCCTGCCGCTGCAGTCGCTGAGCGATTACCTGCCCACCATCCTGTTGGGGCTCTTTGGAGATGGGACGGCCTTGCTCGTGCTGGCCCTGGTGCTCATGGTCTATGGCCTGCTGCTGGTGGTGGCCGTGCGTGGCCTGGCCATGGGCCTGCGCCAGAGCAGAGCCCTCTATGCCATTGGCTTCTTCCTGCTCATCGCCACCGCCATTCAGACGCTGGTCACTGGCCTGGGCAACCTGCGCCTGATTCCGCTTACCGGCCTCGGGCTGCCCCTCATGAGCCTTGGGCTCTCATCGTTCCTGTCGGTGGCCATTGGACTCGGCCTGCTGGCGGGGGCCAGCGCGCAGTCTTCGAAGGAGCGCCGGCCATGAGTTTTTCTCGGCAACTGCTGCGCGGCCTGGTGGGCCTGATCGTCTTTTTCTCGCTGCTGCTGCTCCTGGCCGTGGGCCTTCAGCAGGAGCGCCTGGAGAGCCGTGCCTACGAAGGCGACGACCGCTTTGTGCCTGCGGCCCAAGTGAACCGACTGGTGGCCCTGAGCCAAGCGCTCGTGGCGCAAGCCTCGGTCGATGATGCGACGCTCGCGTCAGCCCAGGCCGCACTGGTGGCCGCCTGTGAGGCCAGGCCCCTGGCGGTGGTGCTCGGGCGGCTCCAGAGCGCGGCAGGTTCGACTGCGGGTGTGGTTGCGGGCGGCACTGCCAATGGCCCGGCGGGGCCGGTGGACTGGTCCACACGCGTGGCCCTGGCCTGGCAGGCGCATGCGAAGTCGCACGCGCAGGCCTTGTCCTCGCACTGGCGAACGGTGTCGTGTGGCCCATTCTTACGAGACCTGGCCCTGGTGGCCCAAAACCCGGCATGGCTCACGGCCCGGTCCGAGGAACCCCAGCGCGCACTGGTGGCCCAGTCGCTGGCCGAGCGGGTGTCATGGACCTCGCTGCCGCCCTGTCTC
>CAZPRT010000159.1:0-1607 GCA_964589205.1 uncultured Bordetella sp.
ACCTTGTCATCGATCAGCACCATCCAGTCGTCAAAGGCCATGTTGATCACCGTGCCCTTGACCGGCACAGCCAAGGTGTAGCGCCAATGAAGTGCGTTGCCTGCGATCTCGCCGGTGGCCTCTCCCACCACGTCATCGGCCGTGCCCTTCCAGCGGTTGGGCCCAAGTTTTTCCAGGCGCCAGATGCGCTTCTGTTTCTCGCCATCTGACCATTCAAAGGTCTCGTCGAGCACGCCCGTGTTGCCCTCGAAGCGGCCATCGATCTGCACCACAAAACGTCTCGTGACCTCACCAGAGCGGTCGGTGACCATGCCCCAGCCCGTGGTGCGGCCCTGGAAATACTGGGCCAGGTCCAGCGTGGGCTTTTCTTGGGCGTAGCGCTCGACCGATGGGCCCGCGCAGCCTTGTAGGCCAATCATGGCGGCGGCCGCCGCAAGCATTGCAATTCGTTTGAGCATCATGGTCTGGTCTCCAGTCGTCGGAACATCAAAAGGGCTGCGAGCTTGAGCCCGCAGGGCAAGGCGGCATAGGCCAAGGGCAGGGCCAGGTTGTGGCCCGTGCCCGGCGTGTAGCCCAGGCCAGCCAGCAGGGGTAGAACCAGCCCGGCCGCCAAGGCCAGGGCGAGTTTCTGCAGCAGCGTCCACAGGCCCATGATGAGGGCCTCGTGCTGGCCGCGTTGGCCTGCCCTTGAAATGGCTGCCGCCAGCAGCAGGGCAGGGCAGGTGAGCTCGGCCCCGAGCGCGAACCCCGTGACCAGGCAGATCACGGCAAAGGGCCACAGGTCGCCTGCGCCAAGCTGAGTCGCCCAGACAAAGGCGAGGATCGAGACCACCACCGAGGCCTGCCAGACGCGGCCCGCCGGCCGCCGCTGCAAAAGCCGTTGCCAGAACACCATGGAGACCGCCGCGGCCAAGAAGTAGGCCATGAGCAGAACACCTGCCGTCTGCTGGGCAAGGCCGAGTTGGTCCGCCACGAAAAAGAGGAACAGGGTGCCGGGAATGGCATTGGCCAGGGCGTTGAGGCCCATCACACCCAGCAGGCCGCGGCCTGGGGTGTCCAGCAGACGAAACCCCTGCCAGACCGACACCGCTGCTGGTCGAGTGCCGCTGCTGCTCGGCTGGCCGGGCAGCCCCCGCAGGGCGAGCCCCCCCACCAAGGCGGCGAGCAGCACCCAGCCCAACAGGCCAGTGAGGCTCGACTGGCTGGCCAGCACGGCCGCGGCCATCACACCCAGCAGGGTAAAGCCTTCACGGCTGGTGACCAGTCGCGCCTGCTCTGTGGGTGCTGGCGTCCAGCTCACGAGCCAGGCCTGGTGCGCCAGGCCTGCTGCGCTGTTGGACAACGACACCAAGAGTGCGCAGGCCGTCATGTAGGCGATCAGTGCCGCACTCGACCAACCCTCAGGCGGCGAGAGCAGAAGCACCATGCCCAGGCAGAGCAGGGCGAGGCTCGGCAGCATCCACCGCTCAAATCGCTGGCCGGGGGTCTTGTCCATCCATCGGCCAATGATCGGGTCGGTGATGGCATCGATGAGCCGTGTGGCCATGAGGCACAGGCCCACCCAGGCAAGCGGCAGGCCCACGGCCCCGGCGTACAGGTGGGGTGTC
>CAZPRT010000160.1:0-1604 GCA_964589205.1 uncultured Bordetella sp.
CATCGAGGTGGCTGAAGGCCTCTACCCGCGCGCCGGGCCCCACCTCGACGTCTCGCAGCACCACATAGGCACCGATCTGTGCGCCGGCCCGCAAGACCACGGTGCCCTCAAAGACACAGCCGATGTCGATTCGCACCCCCGGCTCGCAGTGCAGGCTGCCTCGCACATCAAACCGTGATGGGTCTGCAATGTCGATGCCGGCCAAGAGCCAGTCCTCGGCCAGCCGTCGCTGGTGGCGTCGCTCCAGGTCTGCCCGCTGGACGAGGGTGTTCACCCCCAGAAAGGCGTCCGGGTCCTGGCAGGGCAGGCCCACCACCCGTCGGCCCTCCGCGACCGCCATGCCAATGACGTCGGTGAGGTAGTACTCGGCCTGTGCATTGTTGTTGTGAAGGCCATGCACCCAGCGGCCAAGCTCGGCGGTCGGGGCGACCAGCACCCCGGTGTTGATCTCTCGAATCTGGCGCACCTCGGGTGTGGCGTCGCGTTCTTCCACCGAGCCCGAGACCTCGCCTTGGCTGTCTCGAAGGATGCGGCCGTAGCCCTTGGGGTCGTCCACCACGGCCGTGAGCAGTGCGATCTGGTCTTCGGCCTGGGCCGCCGCCACCAATGCCTGAAGGATGTCTGCCCGCATCAGTGGGACATCGCCATAGAGGACCATGGTCAGGTCAGATGAGGGGTCGATGCTGGGCCATGCGGCCGCCACGGCATGGCCGGTGCCCTGCGGGGGGTCTTGCAAGGCAAAGCACAACTGGTCGGCCTCAAGGGGGAGGTCGAGGCCTGCCACGGCCGTGCGCACCTGTTCGGCACCATGGCCCACCACAATGGTCAGGCGCGTCGCACCGGCGGCCAGGGCCGTACGACAGACGTGTTCCAGCATGGGCCGCCCACCAATTGGGTGCAACACCTTGGGCAGGCTTGAATGCATGCGCTTGCCTTGCCCCGCGGCGAGAATCACCACATTCAACGTGCACCTCCTCGAGGGATCAGTGAGCCAACGACCATGCCCACCGCACTCATCAGCAGGCCGATGAGCTGGGGCTCCACCAGCAATTCTGCACCCGAGAACTCCAGCAGCAGCCAGGTGCCCAGGCCCATCGAGATGGACAGCGTGGCCCCGAGGTTGTTGGCCCGCTTCCAGAAGAGGCCGGCCGCCAAGGGCACGAATGCACCGGCCAGCGTGATGCGGTAGGCGTTCTCCACCATGCTGTGAATGCTCTCATCGGTGAGCAGGGCGTAGGCCGTCACCAGGAGGGTGAAGACAAAGACCGTGATGCGCGTGGTGAGCAGCAACTGACGATCGGTCATGTTGGGCACGGCACCCTTGATGACATTTTCTGCAAAGGTGACGGAGGGTGCCAGCAAGGTGCCCGAGGCCGTGCTCATGATCACCGAGAGCAGGGCGCCAAAGAAGACCACCTGCACCCAGAAGGGCATGTGCTGGGCCACCAGGCTGGGCAGCACCAGCTGAGAGTCGTCGGCCATGAGCCGCGCAGTGGTCTCTGGGTCGATGAGGGTCGCCGCGTAGGCCAGAAAGAGCGGGATGGCGGCGAAGAAGAAGTAGGCCACGCCGCCCAGGGTGGTCGCCCAGACGGCCACACGCTCAG
>CAZPRT010000161.1:0-1600 GCA_964589205.1 uncultured Bordetella sp.
GCCCGCGGTGTGGCCGATGCCATTCTCGAGGGCCGGCACGAGGCCGTGGCCGATGTGGTGGCCGCAGTTCAGGCGTCCGAGGAATTTGTGGAACTCAGTGAAGGGCAGGCGAGCTGAGGCTGGCCGCCTGTTCCATGGGGGCTCTCGGGCCCCTTTTTTTTAACGATTGTTGTGGAGAGTAAAGAGATGGCAGAGATTACGGCAGGAATGGTCAAGGAGCTGCGCGAGCGGACCGATGCGCCCATGATGGAGTGCAAGAAGGCTCTCACGGAGGCCAACGGCGATCTCGACAAGGCCGAAGAGATCCTTCGGGTCCGTCTGGGCTCGAAGGCCAGCAAGGCTGCCTCCCGTGTCACCGCCGAGGGCGTGGTGGCCATTTCCATCGAAGGCCAGCAGGGCGCCATTCTGGAGCTCAACTGCGAAACCGATTTTGTGGCCAAGAACGACGACTTCCTCGCCTTCGCATCGAATGTGGCGGCCATGGCCCGGTCTGGTCAGGCGAGCGACCCGGCCGGTCTGTCTGGCCTGCCCCTGGGCGATGGCACGGTCGAGTCCGTTCGAACTGCGCTGGTGGGCAAGATTGGCGAGAACCTCTCGATTCGCCGCTTCACGCGGGTGCAGGCCAAGGGCCAGTTGCATGCCTACATTCACGGTGGCGCCAAGATTGGTGTCCTGCTCGATCTCGTCGGCGGCGATGCCCAGTTGGGCCGTGACCTGGCCATGCACATTGCAGCCTCCAAGCCCAAGTCGTTGGATTCCTCTGGTGTCGATCAGGCACTCATCGACGCCGAGCGTCGTGTGGCCACTGAGAAGGCTGCAGAGTCGGGCAAGCCAGCTGAGATCGTGAGCAAGATGGTCGAGGGTGCTGTGGCCAAGTTTCTGAAAGAAGTCACCCTCTTGGGTCAGGTCTTTGTCAAGGCCGAAGACGGCAAGCAGACCATTGAGCAGCTTCTCAAGAGCAAGAACGCAAGCATCGCCAGCTTCACGCTCTACATCGTGGGCGATGGCATCGAGAAGAAAGTCACCGACTTCGCGGCCGAGGTGGCTGCCCAGCAGGCTGCGGCCCGGGGCGGTTAATGGCCTATCGCCGCGTCTTGTTGAAGCTCTCTGGGGAGGCCCTCATGGGCTCCGATGCCTATGGCATCAACAAGGCCACCATCGATGGCATCGTGGCCGAGGTCTCCCAGGTGGTGGCCTCGGGCGTGGAGCTTGCGGTGGTGATTGGCGGCGGCAATATTTTTCGTGGCGTGGCGCTGGGCGCGGAGGGCATGGACCGGGCCACAGCCGACTACATGGGCATGATTGCCACGGTCATGAATGCCTTGGCCCTGCAAGATGCCATGCGGCAGCATGGCCTCGAGGCTCGGGTGCAGTCGGCGCTAAGAATCGACCAGGTCGTGGAGCCCTACATTCGCCCCAAGGCCATCCGCTACCTCGAAGAGGGCAAGGTGGTGGTCTTTGCCGCCGGCACGGGGAACCCCTTTTTCACCACCGACACGGCTGCGGCCCTTCGGGGTGCCGAGATCGGCGCAGAGGTCGTGCTCAAGGCCACCAAGGTCGATGGCATCTACAGTGCCGATCCGGCCCGAGACCCAAGCGC
>CAZPRT010000162.1:0-1596 GCA_964589205.1 uncultured Bordetella sp.
CCACAAGGGCGTCGAGCCGGGCCATGGCAGCGTCGTAGGCCTGGCGCAGCCGGGCCTCGGGCCAGGGTGCAGGCACTTCATCACCACTCAAGAGGTCACCCGACTCGGCATAGACCCACAAAGACAGGCGACCGGCGAGGTTGTCAAAGACCGCGAGTTCTTCGGTGAGCAGCAGCAAGACATCGGGCAGGCCCATGGGGTCGGGGCGCGACTTCGCCGCCGCTTGATCCAAGCGCGGCTCGATGTAACGAATGGTCTCGTAGCCAAAGTAGCCGGCCAGCCCACCCGCAAAGCGAGGCAAGCCCTCGACTCGTGCGGCCTTGAACTGCGAGAGGTAGGCCTCCACGAACTGAAGTGGATCGCCCTTCAAGGTGAAATCAGGGGCACCCGCCACACGCAGCCGAATGTCGCGGTCGCGGGCCTCGATGCGCGTGCGGGCCGGCAGGCCAATGAAGGAGTAACGGCCAAAGCGCTCGCCCCCCACCACCGACTCCAAGAGAAAACTGTTCGGTGCGGCCGCAAGTTTTAAGTAGGCTGACAGCGGCGTGTCGAGATCCGCCTGCAGGCTGCGCACGAGCGGAATGCGGTTGTGGCCCGCACGGGCGAGCGCCACAAACTGCTGGAAATCAACGGCCTGGATCACGATGTGCGCTGGCTGATGTGCTCTAGTCGGTGTGCGCTGGCCTCAAGGAGACTTCAGCGCGGCCTCCAAGGCCTCTTTGCTCAAGGCCCCCTGCAGGCGCTTGCCACTGCTCACAAAGGTGGTGGGCGTGGCCTGCACGCCAAGGCCTTGGCCCAGCGCCAGAATTTTGTCCTTGGGGAAATCGCAATTGGCCGGCGCTGCTGCAGGCTCCTTGCCCTGCATCATCCAGCCCTCCCAGGCGGCCTCGCGGTCCTTGGCGCACCAGGCATTCTTCGAGACCGTGGTCGATTCCGCGCGCAGGATGGGATAGAAGTAGGTGTAGATGGTCACGTTGTCCATGCTCAGCAGCACGGCCCGAAACTTGCGGCAAAAAGAGCAGTAAGGGTCTTCAAAGACCACGATGGTGCGCTTGCCCTTGCCACCATCGCCGCTCACCGTTTTCATGGCGAGTTCCAGCGGCAGCTTGCTGATGTCCACGGCCTGCAGCACCTCCATGCGGGCGGCCGTGAGGTTGTTGCCCGACTTCAATTCAATGAGCTGGCCTTCCACCAGGGCGAACTGGCCGTTCTCGTGGGCATACAGAATGTCTTGGCCGATGCGCACTTCCACCAGGCCGGGCATGGGTGTCTTGGAGACTGCATCGACCTTAAAACGGCCCTTGAGCCAGGTCTCCACGGCCGACTTCACCTGCTTGGTGACGGCAGGCGATGCGGGCTCAGGGCCGGCAGGCTTTTGGGCATGTGCCGATGGGCTGAGCGCCAAGGGGGCCAGCAGGGCGGCCGAGAGACCACAGGCCATCAGAACGCGCTTGATCATGTTGCTTCCTTCGAAAAATGAAACGTGTCGCTGCTTGAATTTGTGCGGCTGTTACCACCCAGGCCACCCACCGCCTGCTGCACCAGGCTGCTGCGCAAAAAAGGCCAGGCCGAGATGGCCTGCATACCCCAGGCCCT
>CAZPRT010000163.1:0-1542 GCA_964589205.1 uncultured Bordetella sp.
ATCGAGCAGCTGCTGGATGGCCTGGCGATGCAGCTCCACCCGCTCGCTCTGGATCACGGGTTCGCCGTCCCAGCTCAGGCCGAGCCACTGCAGGCCTTCGAGGATGTTGGCGGTGTATTCGTCCTTGCTGCGCTCGCGGTCGGTGTCTTCGATGCGCAGCAGAAACTGGCCGCCGTGATGGCGGGCGAACAGCCAGTTGAACACCGCCGTGCGCGCCGTGCCGATGTGCAGCGTGCCGGTGGGGCTGGGGGCCAGGCGAACCCTGACGCCAGCTGGGGAATCGATCCGCGCGGTGGTGGCACGCGAATCCTTCACCTCAGCTGACACCGCTGGATCTCCTGGTGGATTGAAAACGGGACTGACGGGGCTCGAACCCGCAACTTCCGCCGTGACAGGGCGGTGCTCTAACCGATTGAACTACAGTCCCAGGCCGGGACGCCGAAGGCGTGGCCTGACAGCAAACGCGGTCTTGATCCTTGGAGATCGGCTGGCCGGTTCGTGTCCGCGTCGCTTGCGCGACTCAGAAAGTATCCCCTGCGACCCCCCCCCTTCGTCAACAGGCGGGCCGCCGATCGCGTCCGGGTTGGGCCGGCTGGGGGGTGGGCGCCTGGTGTGGCGGGGCTGTTGCTGGCCTGTGGCCTGTCCGTGCTGCTGCTGCTAGCGCTGAGGCCCTGCGGCTGGTGCATCGGTGTGGAGGGTGCCGCGGTCGTTGCTGGCGCTGCTGCGCTGGCTGGTTGCGCTGCAGCGTCGGTTGCCTGTCGGGGTGGAGCCGGTTGAGGCCGTGCTCGCTGGGGGTGGCGCCAGGGCCCTGCAGGGCTGCGTTCGCGACCGGGGTGGCCGGGCGCGTTCCCTTGGTCTGCCCCTGATGCACGGCTGCTCTGCCAGTGATCTGCCGCTACGCGCAGCAAAAAGCCCACCCCCCTGAGGGAGTGGGCTCAGCAACAATCTGACGTTGAGCTTCTCGCGTTGAGCTCAGCCTGACGGCCAGCCCCAACGGCAAGGACTCAGGGACGGAAGCCGGCGGGTTCGATCAGGCGCACCTGATTGCCGCGGGCGGTGAATTCACGACCCTGATCGCTCTGCACCACCACACGGCCACCGGATTTGACCCGGATCACGCGGGCGCGAACCCAGCCGAGAGCGGCGGACTCGAGCACCTTGACCACATCTCCGGGTTGAAGATCCAACTCCATGTTCTGAAGGGTGAAACTGCGAGGCAGACAACGGATGAACAAACAGATGCCCGACGCTGTGAAGCGTTCAGGGCAAGTGTTGGGCCATCACCGTTGGGGACATCGAACGCGCCGTGGAGGACTTGAACCCCCGACATCAGGTTTTGGAGACCTGCGTTCTACCAACTGAACTAACGGCGCAGGGCCGATGTCCCCGGTTGGAGGTGGTGAGGCCACTCCCCCGAAGGGGAACCGCCTCAGCGGTCGAAGCGCTGCTTGACGCGGGTGGCTTTGCCCACTCGGTCGCGCAGGTAGAAGAGCTTCGCTCGGCGAACCTTACCGCGTCGCTCGACCTTCACGGAAGCCACCT
>CAZPRT010000164.1:0-1528 GCA_964589205.1 uncultured Bordetella sp.
CGCCGATTTCACAGACTCTGCAGCCACGAGGTCCACCTCGTGGATCTGCAACGGCCCCATGAAAATGCGCAGGCTGCCCACCCGCTGGCCGGCCGTGACCGGGGCCACGAGGCCCGCGCCTGTTTGCAGTTCTGTGCGCAGCTCCTTGAAGCGCTTGCGGGGTGCGGCCACCAGAACGTCTTGCCGGAATTCGGTCTTGAGCTTGGAGCGAATGCCTTTGAACACCTCGAGTTCCGTTCCAATGGCGTTGCGCGCAAAGAGTCGCACGACATCGAACTGTTGAAAGCCAAAGTTGAGGAGCTCCAAGGTCTCCTGGGCGCGGACCTCTGCCGAGGTGGACTGCAGCACCACCACCATCAGGCGTCGCTGCATTTGCTCGCGGGGCCCAATGGGTTGTGGCCGCTGGGCAGTCACCAGGCCAGAGGCCTGGGTGGGATGGTCGATGGCGATCAGGCCATCGACGCTTCGGTCGAGCCACAAGAGCCGGTTGCGGTTGGTCTGACGAATGCCGTTGAAGGTGATTTCCCGTTGGTTGGCAATTTGAAAGGCCTCGGGAAATTCCACGTAGAGCTGAATGGCCAGGGCGGCCATCTCCTGGGCGGTCGTCTGCGCAGAGGGATTCTCGGTGCGTGCACCACTGGCATTGGTGAACCGGGTGTTGCGCAGGCCCAGTCGCTCGGCGGTCTGGTTCATGAGTGCCACGAAGGCCTCCTCCGAGCCCGAGATGCCTTTGGCCAGGCTCACCGCGGCATCGTGCGCGCCCATGAGCATCAGGCCCGTGAGCAGATCCCGCACCTTGGCCCCATCGGGGCCAAGGAACATCCGTGGGCCCGCGGGCACTTCGTCCTCCGTGGGGCCGGGCAGCACCTGCTGCATACGGATTTGTCGCTCGCGCAGGGCATTGAAGCTGAGGTAGGCCGTCATCAAGACCGAGAGGCCACCAGGCTCGGTGGGGGTGCTCTCGCGGCTTCCGGCCAGCGACTGGCCGGTGCTCAGGTCGATGAGGATCCAGGCCTTGGCCGACACCCCGCTGGGCGCAGGCCAATTGTTGGCTGCCGCGGGGGTGGCGCCCGTCTGGGCCTGGGCCCATCGCGTTGGCGCGGCCGACAAGGTCGTGAACAACAAGCCCGCCAAGGCCAGGGCGAGTAGCGCTCGGGGCCGCTGCCCGCGCGGCTCAGTGGGCATCGGCCACTGCCATGGTCACCAGGCTGCGCAGTTCGGGCAGCATGCCGTGAAAGAAGTGGCCCGCACCGGGCAAGACCAAGATGGGCTGCCGATGCGGCCGCGCGTAGTCCAAGGCGCCGGCCAGGCTGGCGACATCGTCGGTCTCGCCATGAATCATTCGGGTCACCGCACAGGGCGCCGCCGGGGTCATGCGTTCGGTGGCCAGGCCCACGAGCAGGCACACCCCCAGGGGCAGCGCGCCCAGGCCGCGGCTCGCGCGGCCAGACTCCCACGGGGCCGCCAGGTGGGTGGACATCACAGCCCCAAAGGAAAAGCCCGCCATCCAGCGTCGCTCGCCCACCTC
>CAZPRT010000165.1:0-1515 GCA_964589205.1 uncultured Bordetella sp.
ACACTCAGCAGCCGGGCGGTCTTCGACACATTGCCGTCGGCCTGCTCCAAGGCCTGCTCAATCAGGGCGCGCTCGATGTCGGTCAGCCGTTTCTTCAAGGGCACGCCATCGAGCACCACCAGCGGTGCACCCTGTGCCAATGAGATGAGGTCTTCCACCGGGTTGTAATCACCCGGGGCCACCAGTGGGCGCGCAGCACTCGCCACAATGGGCGCATCGGGGGAGGTGATGCCCAGCAGTGCGTCTTGCTCGTCGACCACGGGGGCTGGAGCCGCGCGGGCGGCTGAAGGCGTGGCTGCTGCTGGCGCCGACCGAGGCACTGAAATGTCTTGCACCCCCGGTGCATTGCGCAGGCCTTTGGGCAGCATCTCACGGGGGATGTCCCCCAGGCAGACCTTTCGGCCGGCGAACAAGGCACTGAACCGCGCCATCAGATTGGAGAGTTCGCGAATGTTGCCTGGCCACGGGTAGCCCATGAGGGCTTCAATGAGCGCGGGGGTCGGTTCAATCGGCGACTGCCCTTTGCTGGCATGCAGCTTAGAGAAGTGACGCACCAGGGCGGGAATGTCCTCTCGGCGCTCCCGCAAGGGGGGCGTGGTGAGCGGCAGCACGTTGAGCCGGTAATAGAGGTCTTCCCGGAACCGGCCGGCCTCCACCTCTTGCTCGAGGTCTTTGTGGGTGGCGGCCACCACCCGGACATCCACCTTGATGGGCTTGCCGCCGCCCACGGGCTCGACCACCCGTTCTTGAATGGCCCGCAACAGCTTGACCTGCATGTCGAGCGCCAGGTCGCCGATTTCGTCCAAAAAGAGGGTGCCGCCGTGGGCGAGCTCGAAGCGGCCGACCCGATCGGCCACCGCACCGGTGAAGGAGCCTCGCTTGTGTCCAAAGAGTTCGCTCTCAATGAGTTCCCGGGGAATGGCCCCGCAGTTCACGGGCACCAGGTTCTTGTCGGCGCGCGGCGAGCAGTCGTGCAGGGACTTGGCCACCAGTTCCTTTCCGGTGCCACTTTCCCCAATAATCAACACGGTGGCGTCGGAATGCGCCACCGATTCGATCAGTCGCTTGAGGCTTAAAGTCGGCGGGCTGCTGCCGATGATGCTATTGAGTGCGTTCAAAAGTCTGTGGTGGCTAAAGCCCGCGAGATTGGGGTCGAAACTAAGCCATAGGCATGATACTAGGGAAGCCAACACCATGAAGCGTCATCTGATTCAAATCCTCATTCCATCGGCCGCCATGGCCTTGTCGGCCTGCGTGGCCATGCCTGTCGAGAAAAAGGCCACTGCGGTCGAGCCGCCTGCACCTGTTGCAGCCCCGGCCCCCACCCTGGCAGAGAAATACCCTGGCTCCACCGGCGCCCGGGCTGCAGCAGCCAAGGCCGCCAACGTGAACATGGCCTCGCCCATGGCCGACAAGCGGGACGCACTCACCTCGACCGGCTACGCCGTGGTGAGCGTGCAGAACCATCGTCTTCCGGCCCAGCAGCGGCTCATGGCCATCCGGGCCTCTAAGCTC